>JANQEF010000182.1 GCA_028278465.1 Dehalococcoidia bacterium
GGCACGTTAAGCCGGGTCAATGAGTCGATCGTCTTCGAGCTTGGCTCGAGGATGTCGATCAGCCGCTTGTGAACACGAAGCTCGAAGTGCTCCCTCGAATCCTTGTACACGTGGGGCGACCTGATGACCGTGAACATCCGCTTTGCGGTCGGCAACGGCACCGGGCCCGCCACGTTGGCGCCTGTCCTCTCGGCGGTCTCCAAGATCTGCTGAGACGAGATGTCCAGCAGTCGGTGATCGAAACCTTTGAGAACGATTCTTATCTTCTGACCGGGCATCTGGTTACTTCTTCCCGATGATGTCCTGCGCCACGTGTTGCGGCACAGGTTCGTAGTGGTCGAGCTCCATCGAGAAGCTCGCCCGGCCGGTTGTCAGGGACCGCAGGTGCGTGGCGTACTGGAAGGTCTCGGCGAGCGGGATGAACGCCTTGACCTCCTGCACTTCGCCGCGCTGGTCCATCGACTGGATCTGGGCGCGCCGCGAGTTGAGGTCGCCGATCACATCCCCGAGGAACTCGGAAGGTGTGATCACCTCGATGCGCATCACCGGCTCCATGAGAACCGGGCCACCTCGTTCCATCGCGGCCTTGAAGGCCATCGATGCAGCGATCTTGAAGGCCATCTCGGACGAGTCGACCTCGTGGTACGAGCCGTCCGTGAGCACCGCTTTGACATCGACGACCGGGTAGCCCGCCAGGATGCCGGTGTGCGCCGCCTCGCGGAAGCCGGACTCGATCGGACCGTAGTACTCACGCGGCAGCGTGGCTCCGGTGATCTCAGATTCGAACTGAATGCCGCTCCCGGCCTCAAGAGGCTCGAGCCGCAGCGTGCAGTCGCCGTACTGACCGTGCCCACCGGTCTGGCGAATGAACTTGCCCTGCTCTTCCGAGACCTTGGTCAGGGCCTCGCGGTAGGCGACCCGCGGCGGGCCCTGCGTCGCCTCAACATTGAACTCACGCCGCATGCGCTCGATGATCACGTCGAGGTGCAGCTCGCCCATACCGGCGAGAACAGTCTGACCGCTCTCTTCGTCGGTGTAGGTCTGCAGTGTCGGGTCTTCATCGACCAGCCTGACAAGCGCTTCGGTCATCTTCTCCTGATCGGAGCGCGTCTTCGGCTCGACAGCCACGGAGATGACCGGGTCCGGGAAGCTGATCGCCTCCAGGACGATAGGGTTGCCCTGATCACAAAGCGTGTGACCGGTTACGGCGTTCTTCAGGCCGATGGCGGCCACGATCTCGCCGGGGCCGACCGACTTCACCTCTTCGCGGGAGTCGGCGTGCATCTTCAGAAGCCTGCCAACGCGTTCGCGGTTACGCGTGGACGGGTTGTAGACGGGCGTTCCGGCTTCGAGCGTGCCTGAGTAGACACGAACGTATACGAGCCTGCCGACATGCTGGTCGGTCACCACCTTGAACGCCAGTGCGCTCATCGGCTCGTCAAGGGCCGGACGGCGCTCAAGCTTGTTCTCCTCATCGGAGGGGTCGAAGCCTGCAACCGGCGGCACGTCTAGCGGAGAAGGCAGATAGTCGACAACGGCGTCCAGCAGAGGGTGCACGCCGCGGTGCCTGAGCGCGGAGCCAACCAGCACCGGGAAGATCTCCATCGAGATAGTCGCCTTCCTGATGGCGACCCGAAGCTCCTCTTCGCTGATCTCCTGCTCTTCCAGGTACTTCTCCATCAGGCCGTCGTCTGTCTCGGCGACCTTTTCGATCAGGTGCTGGCGGGCCTCTTCGGCCTTCGCTGCCATGTCGGAGGGAATATCGACGGTCGAGTGCGCGATGGCGTCTTCAGACTCGTAGATGTATGCGCACTGCTTGACCAGGTCGATCATGCCGGTGAACTCGGACTCGGCGCCGATCGGGATCTGGATCGGGACCGCGTTCGCACCTAGTCGCTCATGAAGCGTGCTCACCGCGTAGTCGAAATCTGCGCCGAGCCTGTCCATCTTGTTGACGAACACCATGCGCGGGACCTTGTAGCGGTCGGCCTGGCGCCAGACAGTCTCAGACTGCGGCTGCACGCCTGAAACGGACTCAAGGACTACCACGCCGCCGTCGAGCACGCGCAGGCTGCGCTCCACTTCAGCGGTGAAGTCGACGTGTCCCGGCGTGTCGATGATGTTGATCTGGTGGTCTTCCCACTTCGCGTTGGTCGCGGCGGAACCGATGGTGATGCCGCGCTCACGCTCAAGCGACATGAAGTCCATGACCGTGGTGCCTTCGTCGATGTCGCCGATCTTGTAGGTCTCACCGGTAAAGAAGAGGACGCGTTCGGTCACCGTCGTCTTTCCGGCGTCGATGTGGGCGATGAATCCGATGTTTCGGACCATCGAGAGGTCTGTTTTCTTTGCTTCTGCAGTAGTCATTTCGGTCGCTGCTTACCGGGCGAGTTGATCACCCGCCGAACTGTTGATGGGTCTCCGTGAAATAAGTTCTACCAGCGGTAGTGGACGAACGCCCTGTTGGCTTCGGCCATCCTGTGTGCGTCTTCTCTCTTACGGACCGCCGCGCCGCCGCCTCGTGAGGCCTCTAGCAGCTCAAGGTAGAGCCTCTCGGCAACGGGCCGGCCTGATCGGGAGCGAGCGGCCTCGATCAGCCAGCGCTGCGCCAGCGCGCTGCGCCTCTCCGGCCTGACTTCGACCGGAACCTGGTAGGTCGCGCCGCCAACGCGCCGGGGCTTAACCTCGAGCGCGGGCATGGCGTTTCTGAGCGCCTGCTCGAACACCTCGATGCCGGGGCGGTTCGCTTCCTTTTCGAGCAGGTCGAGCGCCTGGTACATGGCGCGTCGAGCCGTCGACTTCTTGCCGCCGATCATCAACCGGTTGATGAACTTGGCGAGGTCGACGCTGCCGTGCACCGGGTCAGGTGCGACAACTCTCGGTTCTGCTGGTCGTCTTCGTGCCATGTTTTCCGTCTATTCCGCCTGTCAACGCCCGGCTTTGTCCGGGCAAACGTAGCCGCCTGCCCAGCGCCAGATGCCTGAACAGGCGGCTCAGATTTTCGATATTTGGTTCCGGTGGTTAGCCTCTCGGCTGCCCGTACTTGCTTCGGCCCTGTTTCCGGTCACTGACTCCCGAAGTGTCCAGCGATCCGCGAACGATGTGATATCGCACGCCGGGAAGGTCAGGGACGCGGCCTCCACGTATCAGGACGACCGAATGCTCTTGCAGGTTATGCCCTTCGCCGGGAATGTAAGCCGTAACCTCAATGCCGTTGGTCAGGCGGACCCTTGCCACCTTCCTGAGCGCGGAGTTCGGCTTCTTGGGCGTGACCGTCCTGACCTGAAGACAGACTCCCCGCTTCTGGGGGTTGCCCTTGCGGCGCTGCGTCATTCGCTTTTCGTACGAGTTGTACGTAAAGAGCAGCGCCGGTGTCTTCGGCTTCTTCCGCGTCTGCTTGCGCGGACGCCGGACAAGTTGATTGATGGTCGGCATTAAATCACCTGGAAAAAGATGGGGCGAAGCACATATCCGGAACGGGTATGTCTGAGCCACGAACAGACAGTATACGAACGTGAGAAGCGGCACGTCAATGTAAATTTACGACTTTCGACGGCCGTCTCGGAGACTCTCTTTCTGCGCGGGCGCGAACATCGTAAGCTAGCTGTGTCGGCAGATGGTTTCAAGTAGAAGGAAGCCTCGGCGGTCTTCCCTCTGAGCACTTTCAGGTAGCGCGCGTGGCAACGGTCCTGCTCATAGGTTTCGACAGTCCTGACCCTGCGCGCCTTGTCACCGAACTCGCCAGCAGCGCCCCGCAGCACAGCTTCGATGCTGTGGTCGGAGTGCCCGATGAACGGCAGAGCGGAGAGACGGTCGGGCTGGTCTGGTGCCCGCACGCTTCGGAAGACGCCGCCGCGCTGATTTCGGACGCCGTCCGGGCCGGCCTGCCGACGGTGGCGCTGTTGACGGATCCTGCAATCCCGGCCATCGACTTCCAGGCCGGGCACGTGGAGTTCTCGTTCCCTCCGGCAAGTTGCGAGGAGGTCCTGAACAGGATCGACCTGGTTCTCGCCCGGGCCCGGGGTCCGGAACCCCGCAACGTTATCCGTCACGGTGAGTTGGTGATCGACCAGGACCGCTACGAGGTGGCTCTGAGCGGCCGCAAGGTCGACCTCACATATAAGGAGTACGAGCTCCTCAAGTACATAGCGGCGCGGCCCGGACGTGTGTTCAGTCGCGAGGCGCTGCTGCGTGCCGTGTGGGACTACGACTACTTCGGTGGCACGCGAACGGTTGACGTCCATGTGAGGAGGCTGCGTTCGAAGATCAACGACGTGAGGTACCAGTTCATCGAGACCGTGTGGAACGTTGGATATCGCTTCCGGGCGCCCGTTTGATCAACTGCCAGGCGCGAGTTTGACAAAAGTTTCACAATCTCCAATACTTCGTTCCTTACCCAGTACGGAATCAGCCTCGTTTGTTCCGTTTGCAGGCACTGCCGATGACACAGGCTCAGGACACGAGACAACGTGATGCCAACGAAGAGGCGATTCGGTTCGCTCTCTTCTCCGCGCACGAGCACGATGTCCGCTTCATCCGTCTCTGGCTCACGGACATCCTTGGAACCCTTAAGGGTTTCGCCATCACCATTGACGAGCTCGAGGGTGTGCTGCGGACCGGCGCCAGCTTCGACGGAGCCTCAATAGAAGGTATCGCGCGCGAGGGCGAGTCCGACATGGTGGCGATGCCGGACGCTTCGACCTGGCAGATCCTGCCGTGGCGGCCGCGTGAGAACTCGGTGGCCCGGCTGTTCTGCGATATCCGTACCGCGTCCGGCGAGCCTGCAGAGACCGACAACCGCGAGGTTTTGCGCCGTGTGTTGCGGCGCGCCGGCGAGATGGGCCTCACTTACTACGTCGCACCTGAACTCGAATACTTCCACCTGAGGTCGCCTGAAGACCCGCGGCCCTATGACGCCGGCGGCTATTTCGACCAGTCTTCAGACAGCGCTGGCGCCGATCTGCGCCGTCAGACCGTGCTTTCGCTCGAAGAGATGGGCATTCCCGTCAAACACTCTCACCACGAGGTGTCGGACGGGCAGCACGAGATAGACCTCAGGCACACCAACGCTCTGACGATGGCCGACTCGATCATCACGTTCAAGGTGGTTGTGAAGGAGATCGCATCGCAGTCGGGCGGCTACGTGACCTTCATGCCACGCCCGTTCCCGCAGTCGAACGGCAGTGGCATGCACACGCACATGTCGCTGTTCGAAGGCGACAAGAACGCCTTCTACGACCCGGATGCGCCGGACGGTCTATCCAACACCGCGCGCCAGTTCATGGCCGGCCTCATAAAGCACGCTCCCGAGATCACGGCTATCACGAACCAGTGGGTGAACTCCTACAAGCGTCTCGTGCCGGGAGTCGAAGCGCCTGTCTACGCCAACTACACCGCTGGAACGCTTGCTGGCCTGGTCCGTGTGCCGGCCCACAGGGTCGACAAAGAAGACAGCATGCGGGTCGAATACCGCGCTCCGGACTCGGCCTGCAACCCTTATCTCGCCTTCGCAGCGATCCTCGGAGCTGGACTCGAAGGTATAGAGAAGGAATACGACCTCGGCGACCCGCTGACACTCGATCCTTCCCGGATGTCCGCCGATGAGCGACGATCTCACGGTGTCGTGCAGTTGCCGGACTCGCTGGATTCGGCGCTCCGGCTGGCGTCCGAGAGCGAGCTGCTCCACAAGACGCTCGGCGATGAGGTGATGGGAAGCTTCCTGCGCAACAAGCGCCTGGAATGGGCCGAATACTCGCGAACCGTCACCGACTACGAGATATCGCGGTATCTGAAGCTGCTCTAAGAGCGGCTCAGCATCAACGTTCTCGCAGCCTGTTACATCTTTTCATTAGCGGCACGAAACACAACTGAAACATATTCGGCACACATTGAATTCATGAGGAACGGCGCAAGCCCAGAGGTGAACGCAATCACGCAGATACCAGACCTGGACCATATCGCTACGCACGGGCTCTACAACCCGGAGAACGAGCACGACTCCTGCGGCGTTGGCGTTGTCGCCAATATCGACGGCTCGCGCAACCACGAGATCATCGACCAGGCTCTGGAAGTGCTGATCAACCTCGGGCATCGAGGCGCGTGCGGCTGCGACCCGCGCACCGGTGACGGCGCCGGGATCCTTCTGCAGATGCCAGATACGTTCATGCGGAAGGTTGCGGCTGAGGCCGGGATTCAGCTTCCCGCGGCTGGTCACTACGCGGTGGGCATGACCTTCCTGCCTCACGAAGACGGGCTCCGCGCGCGCTGCGAGGCAGCACTCAAGGAATCATCCGAGCACCACGGCCTGAAGTTCCTCGGCTGGCGGGACGTTCCTGTCGAGACCTCGGCGATCGGCGACATGGCCCGGGAAGTGATGCCGCGCATCAGGCAGTTCTTCGTCGAGGCGCCAGCCGGCCTTGTCGAGGACGATCTTGAACGCCGTCTCTATGTCACGCGGAAGTCCGCAGAGCGCGCGGTGCGTGAAGACGCCTCACCTGGAGAACGCCAGGCAGTCACCGACTATTTTTATGTCTGCTCTCTGTCGGCCCGGACCGTTGTCTACAAGGGCCTGATCTTCGCCGACCAGATGAAGGAGTTCTACCAGGACCTCAACGACGAAGAGATGGTGACCGCTTTCGGCATGGTGCACTCGAGGTTCAGCACCAACACCCTAGGCGCATGGCGGCTTGCTCACCCGTACCGGATGCTCGCCCACAACGGCGAGATCAACACCGTCCGTGGCAACCGGAACTGGATGACGGCTCGCGAGAGGGTGCTGCGCTCGGACCGATTCGGCGCTGACATCGCCGACATCACGCCGGTCTGCGAGCCTGACGAGCCCAGCGACACCGCTTCGCTCGACAACGGTTTCGAGTTCCTGCGCATGGGCGGACGTCCGCTGGAGCACGTGGCGGCCATGATGTTGCCCGCCGCCTGGTACGGCAACGAGTCGATGCCGGACGACGTCAAGGCGTTCTACGAGTACCACGGCGGCATGATGGAGCCGTGGGACGGCCCGGCCATGATCACCTTCACGGATGGCCATTCGCTAGGCGCGGTGCTTGACCGCAACGGCCTGCGCCCGTTCCGCTACTGGGTCACCAAAGACAACCTGCTGGTCATGGCGTCTGAGACCGGCGTCCTCGATATCCCGCCGGAGAAGATCGCCTACCGTGACCGGCTTGCTCCCGGCCGCCTGTTCCTCGTGGACTTCGACCAGAAGCGGATAGTTCCGCCGGAAGAGGTGATCGGCGACCTCGCGTCCAGCAACCCGTACGAAGAATGGCTCGACGAAAATCGCCTGACGCTGGAAGACCTGCCTCAGTCCGACATCGTGCCGGAGATCGACCTCGACACGCTCGTCACCCGGCAGATGGTATTCGGCTACTCGCAGGAAGACCTGAAGTGGCTCATCGGCCCGATGGCTATCCAGGGTGCGCAGCCAAACGGCTCCATGGGCAACGACACGCCGCTGGCTGTGCTCTCCGACCGCCCGCAGGCGCTGTTCAGCTACTTCAAGCAGAAGTTTGCGCAGGTTTCGAACCCACCGCTCGACCCGATCAGGGAGAAACAGGTCACGCAGATGTCGGTGCCGGTTGGACGGCGGCCGAACCTGTTCGACGAGTCGGAAGAGCACGCGCGGCTGCTGCGCATCGATCATCCGCTCCTGTTCAACACCGACCTAGCCCAGATCAAGGACTCGAACCGCGGCGGCGTGAAGACGAGGACGATATCGACTCTGTTCCCCGTCTCCGAAGGCCCCGACGGCCTCAAGCGTGCCATTGACCGGATCCGCGAGGAGGCGTCGCAGGCCATCGAGGATGGCTACACGATGCTGGTGCTTTCCGACCGCGGCGTCGACTCAGAGCATGCATTCATACCTTCACTGCTCGCCACAGGCGCTGTCCACCACCACCTGATCCGTGAGCAGACGCGCACGCAGGCCGACATCATCGTCGAGTCCGGCGAACCTCGCGAGGTTCATCACTTCGCAACCCTGTTCGGCTACGGCGCATCGGCCATCAATCCGTACCTGACCTTCGAGTCGATAGCCGGCATGCGGGCACAGCCGACGGCGGAGCGCCCGCTGCCTCCGCAGGAGAAGTCGGAGCAGAACTTCCGCTACGCCGTTGAGTCCGGCGTGCTGAAGACGATGTCCAAGATGGGCATCTCCACCCTCCAGGGCTATATCGGCGCGCAGGTGTTTGAGGCGCTCGGCCTTTCCGAGGAGGTGACGGACGAGTACTTCCGCTGGACCGAGTCTCGCATCGGCGGTGTGGACCTGGAAGACATTGCTGCCGACGTGCTGGCGAACCACTCCCGTGCCTATCCGGAGGAGGAGATTCCCGGGAACCTGCGGCTCGACCTTGGCGGCCTGTACCTGTGGCGCGGCACCGGCGAGCGGCACATGTGGAACCCGGACACGATCGCCCTGCTCCAGGACGCCGCAACGCGCAACGACAAGGCGGTGTTCAGACAGTTCGAGGACGCGTCGAACAACGAGGATAGCGAGCACATCACGATCCGTAACATGCTCGATTTCGTCGACAACGCAACGCCGATCCCGATCGATGAGGTCGAGCCTGCGTCCGAGATCGTGAAGCGGTTTGCGACCGGCGCCATATCTCTCGGCTCGATATCCAGGGAGGCGCACGAGACGCTGGCGATCGCGATGAACCGCATCGGCGCTCGCTCCAACACCGGTGAAGGTGGCGAGGACCCGGCGCGCTACACGCCGGACGACAATGGCGACCGCCGCATCAGCGCCGTGAAGCAGGTCGCTTCCGGGCGCTTCGGCGTCAACACCAACTACCTGGTCAACTCGACCGACCTGCAGATCAAGATGGCCCAGGGCGCAAAGCCTGGCGAAGGCGGCGAGCTGCCGGGCTGGAAGGTCTCCGACTACATCGCGTACATCCGCAAGACGACGCGCGGCGTGGAGCTGATCTCGCCGCCGCCACACCACGACATCTACTCGATCGAGGACCTGGCGCAGTTGATTCACGACCTCAAGAACGTGAATCCCGAATCACGCGTCCACGTCAAGCTCGTCGCCGTGGCAGGCGTCGGCATCATCGCCGCCGGCGTCTCCAAGGGCAAGGGCGACGTTGTTCTCATCTCTGGCGACTCAGGCGGCACCGGCGCCTCGCCGCTCTCGTCGATTCGCCACGGCGGCATCCCCTGGGAGCTCGGCGTCGCCGAGACGCAGCAGGTGCTTGTCGAGAACGGCCTGCGCGACCGCATCGTCGTCCAGACAGACGGCCAGATAAAGACCAGTCGCGACGTCGTGATCGCTGCGCTTCTCGGAGCGGACGAATGGGGCGTGGCGACCGCCAGCCTGATCACCATGGGCTGCATCATGCTTCGGAAGTGCCACCTCAACACCTGCTCGGTCGGCGTCGCCACGCAGGACCCGGAACTGAGAGCGAAGTTCACCGGCACGCCCGAGGCGGTCGTCAACTACTTCATGATGCTGACCGACGGCGTGCGCGAGATCATGGCGCAGCTCGGCTTCCGCACCGTCAACGAGATGATCGGTCGCACCGACATGCTGAGGCAGCGTGAAGACGTCACGCACTGGAAGGCCAGCAAGCTGGACCTCTCGCGAGTGCTCGAGATGCCGAACGGCCTGGAGGGCGACCACACATACCAGTGCTCGCTGCAGGACCACGAACTGGAGAAGGCGCTGGACCACAGGCTGATCGACCTCTGCAAAGACGCGATCGATCACGGATCCAGGGTAGACGAGACAGTCGAGATCGAGAACCGCAACCGCACGGTCGGGGCGATGCTCTCGGGCCGGATCGCGCAGAAGTACGGTGAAGAGGGACTGCCGGACGGCACGATCAACTTCACCATGCACGGTTCCGCGGGCCAGAGCTTCGGCGCCTTCGCAGTTAGCGGCGTCACGTTCAGGGTCGAGGGCGACGCCAACGACTACCTGGGCAAAGGACTGTCAGGCGGCCGCATCGTTGTCGTTCCGCCGGAAGGCTCGACCTACGTGCCCGAGGACAACATCATCATCGGAAACGTCGCTTTCTACGGAGCGACCGGCGGTGAGGCGTTTATCCGTGGCCGCGGTGGCGAGCGCTTCTGCGTTCGCAACTCGGATGCCCACGCGGTGATCGAGGGCGTCGGCGACCACGGCTGCGAGTACATGACCGGCGGACGCGTCGTGGTTCTCGGACCAACCGGCCGCAACTTCGCAGCCGGGATGAGCGGCGGAATCGCCTATGTTTGGGATCCCGACGAAACGTTCCACGAGCGCTTCAACCCCGAACTGGCCGACCTGCTGGACGTCGAGCCAGACTCTGCGGACGAAGTGGAGCTCAAAGACTTAGTGAGAAGGCACTTCGAGCACACCGGCAGCACAGTAGCGAAGGCGCTTCTCGACGACTGGGACGACGCGCTGCCGAAGTTCCGAAAGATCTTCCCCAAGGACTACGCCCGCGTGCTGCGCGAGCAGGCGCTGGCCGAAGCGAACAAGGCATCGACCAACGGCGCAAGCCATACCGCCAGCATCGCTGCTACTGATGAAGGGGTCACCGCTCGTGGGTAAGGTCACAGGCTTCAAAGAGCTCGGTCGCATCATGCCGGTCCGCCGCGACGCAACCTCGCGCGTCGGCGACTGGAACGAGATCTACAGCGAGTGGCCGGACCAGCAGTCTCGCGCCCAGGCAAGCCGGTGCATGGACTGCGGAGTGCCGTTCTGCAACAGCGGATGCCCGCTCGGCAACCTCATCCCCGAGTGGAACGACCTCGTCTACCACGGCGACTGGGAAGAGGCGATCAAGCGTCTTCACGCCACCAACAACTTCCCCGAGTTCACCGGCCGCATCTGCCCTGCTCCGTGCGAAGGCGCTTGCACACTGGCGATCAACAGCGGCGCGGTGACGATCGAGATGATCGAGAAGGCGATCTCTGAGCGGGCGTGGCAGGAGGGCTGGGTCAAGCCCGAGCCTCCGGAGTCGCGCACCGGCAAGACCGTCGCAGTCGTTGGCTCAGGGCCGGCCGGGCTTGCGGCCGCGCAGCAGCTAAACCGGGCCGGACATACCGTTACCGTGTTCGAGCGGAGCGAGTACATCGGCGGCCTGCTCGCGCTCGGCATCCCCGAGTTCAAGCTCGAGAAAAAGGTCGTCGACCGCCGGCTCGACCAGATGGAGGCGGAGGGTGTCGTGTTCCGGCCGTCTACCAATGTCGGTGTCGATATCTCGCACGAGGAACTGCTGGAGCAGTTCGACGCAGTCTGTCTGGCCGGTGGATCGACCGTGCCAAGGGACCTTCCGATAGACGGACGCGAGCTGAACGGCATCCACTACGCGATGGACTACCTGACGCAGCAGAATCGTCGTCTGAAGGGCCAGGAGTTTTCACCCGAGGACACGATCACAGCTGAGGGCAAGAACGTCGTGATCATCGGCGGCGGCGACACCGGGGCCGACTGCCTCGGCACCTCCCACCGCCAGCGCGCCGAGGACATCGTCCAGATCGTGATCATGCCGCGCCCGCCAGAGCGCAGGGTGGCGACCAACCCGTGGCCGCAGTGGCCCGCGATCTTCCGCACTTCGTCGGCTCATGAGGAAGGCGGTGAGCGCGACTACAACGTGCTGACCAAGCGGTTCGTCGACGACGGCAACGGAAACGTTGTCAGGCTCGACTGCGTCCGGATCGAGTGGGTTTCTTCGGAGAATGGCGGGCGACCGGACATGCGCGAGGTTCCGGGCAGCGAGTTCTCCATAGGCGCCGACCTGGTGCTACTGGCGATGGGGTTCGTTCACCCGCAGCACGATGGCCTGCTCGACGACCTTAAGATCGAGTACGACTCGCGCGGCAATGTGAAGACCGATGTGATGCTGCAGAGCAACGTGAAGAAGGTGTTCGCCTGCGGCGACATGCAGCGCGGCCAGTCGCTGATCGTACACGCCATCGCAAGCGGCCGGACCTGCGCCAGGGCGATCGACCTGTTCCTCATGGGCAAGTCCGACCTGCCGACAGTGACGGGCTACGCCCGGCCCGCCATGGCAGCTCAACGGTGAGCGCGCGGCCAACTGGCGAGCCGTGTATCTGAGCGTGAGCCGGCGTTCCAGGATGCCGATCGCTCCACAACTGCCGCAAATCCTGTACAACAGCTAGATGCCAACGCTTCGAGTAGCTCTCGCCCAGATCAACACCACGGTCGGCGACCTCGAAGGCAACCGCGCGGCAGCTGAGAAGGCGATCGCTCAGGCCAGAGAACTCGGCGCCCACATCGTCGCGATGCCCGAGCTGACGATCACCGGCTACCCGCCCGAAGACCTCGTCCTGTGGCCGAGCTTTGTCGAGAGAAACGAGGAGCAGCTCGAAACCCTGGCGAAGTCCGTCGAGGGCATCGTGGCGGTAGTCGGCTTTGTTGATGCAGGAGCCAGCGGAAAGCTGTACAACGCCGCCGCGGCCCTGGCGGATGGTCGTGTCCTGGACGTCTACCACAAGGCTCACCTGCCGAACTACGGCGTGTTCGACGAGCGTCGCTACTTCGAGTCCGGTTCTGGCTGTCCGGTGCTGAATATCGCTGGCGCCAGGGTCGCGGTGAATGTGTGCGAAGACATCTGGGAAGAGATCGGCCCCAGCGAGATCCAATGCAACGCAGGGCACGCTGAGGTGATCCTCAACATCAACGGCTCGCCCTACTGGACCGGCAAGCAGGAGTGGCGGACCGAGATCGTGACGAGCCTGGCGAAGCGGAACCGGGCGTTCGTTGTCTACGTGAACCAGGTCGGCGGCCAGGACGAGCTGCTGTTCGATGGAGCGAGCATCGTTTCCGACCCGTCAGGGAAAGTGATCGCCGTGGCGCCGTCGTTCGAGGAGGCGGTCTTTGCGGTCGATCTCGATACGGAGGCGGTTGAGAGCACTCGTGACGAGTCATTTCCGGACTCGGAACTGGTCCAACAGTCAGAACCGTTCGGTCCGGTGCGGCAGGTGGATGTTCCCCAGCCTTCAGAGCAGCACGAACTACTGAACATCCCGCCACCGCCGCTGGAGAAGCCGTCGGAGCTTGAGTGCGTATACAGGGCGCTGGTTGTCGGCACCCGCGACTATGTACGGAAGACCGGGTTCGAGAAGGTGGCGATCGCGCTCTCTGGCGGCATCGACTCCACGCTGGTCGCCGTCATTGCGGCCGACGCGCTCGGGGCGGAGAACGTCACCGGTGTCGCCCTGCCTTCACGCTACTCGTCTGAAGGCAGTGTCAGCGACGCCACAGAGCTGGCGAAACGGCTGGGGATCGAGCTCTGGCGGCTTCCGATCGAGCCCGCCCACCGCGGTTTCGAGGAGCTGCTGGAGCCGGTATTCAAGGACACCGAACCCGGCGTAGCCGAGGAGAACACCCAGTCGCGGGTCCGCGGCACTACGATGATGGCGATCGCCAACAAGTTCAACTGGCTGGTGCTCACGACTGGCAACAAGTCCGAGATGGCAACCGGCTACGCCACGATCTATGGCGACATGGCTGGCGCATTCGCCGTGATCAAGGATGTGCCAAAGACCCTTGTATACGAGCTCTGCAACTACCGAAACGAAGCCGGGCCGGGAAGTCCCATCCCCACTTCAGTGATCGAGAAGCCACCGAGCGCGGAGCTTCGGCCGGGACAACTCGACGAGGACACCCTGCCGCCCTATGAGGTGCTGGACCGCATCCTGCAGCAGTACGTTGTTGACCTGAAGTCGTCAGATGAGATCGTAGAGTCAGAGCGGCTGCTCGGCGAATCGGGCGCCGATGCCGAAACCGTTCGCATGCTGACGAGGCTCATCGATATCAACGAGTACAAGCGTCGCCAGGCTCCGCCGGGGCCGAAGATCACGCAGCTGGCATTCGGCAGGGACCGCAGGCTTCCCATCGCCAACCGCTATCGCGGTTAGTCGGCGGTCACAACTCCCAGTCCCGCTCTGGAATAGTGTGGCCACCGTGCTACGATCTGCGCACTCCTCTGGCGTGTGAAAACGCCTCGTGCCGTTTTTAAATCCACCAGTTCCGTCCCAGCAAGGTTTGCGAGTCCCAGATATGAAGATCACCGAGATCGAGACGTTCGTGGTGGACGCAGGATGGCGTCCGTGGCAGTTCGTGGCCGTGCGCACCGACGAGGGCAGCACCGGCTACGGCGAGATGTCCGACGGCCGAAATCCGTACGGCGTTACGGGCGCGGTGACCGACTTCAAACCGGTCCTCATCGGCCAGGACCCGCTGCCGGTCGAACAGCGCTACTGGGACAT
Organism: Dehalococcoidia bacterium; assembly: GCA_028278465.1. GTDB lineage: Bacteria > Chloroflexota > Dehalococcoidia > Lucifugimonadales > Lucifugimonadaceae > JAJCYX01. Next base: position 14,245 of record JANQEF010000182.1, read on the forward strand.
GTACAGGCTGGCCCGCCAGAGCCCCGGCGGCATCGCTTCGAAGTCCATCGCGGGGATCGAGCTGGCGCTGTGGGACATCAAGGGTAAAGCGGCGGGAATGCCCGTCCACTCCTTCTTCGGCGGGCCAACGCGCCAGTCGCAGCAGGTCTACTGGTCACACTGCGGCACATCGCGAGCGCGCAGCTACGAGCTGATCGGCGTCCCGCCGCTGAAGTCGATGGGTGACGTTCGGCGGCTCGGCCAGGAGGTCCGCGACAAGGGCTTCAACGCCCTGAAGACCAACATCGTGTTCCCGGGCGACCCTGCGCAGACCTACTTCGCAGGTTTCGGCGGCGGCTCCGGGACGACGGATCAGAACATCACGCCAGCGCTGCTGCGGCATATCGAGGAGTACATCGGCACCTTCAAGGAGGGCGCCGGACCGAATGTTGAGATCGCGCTCGACCTTAACTTCAACTTCAAGCCGCTGGCGGCGCGGCAGATCTGCGATGTCGTCGAGCCGTTCAACATGCTGTGGGTCGAAGTGGATATGTACGAGCCGGAAGGGCTCGCCGAGGTCAAGAACTCCACCAACGTGCCGATCACTTCAGGAGAGAACCTGTTCGGGTTGCGAGACTACAGGCCGTACTTCGAAGCCCGGGCGATGGACACCGTGAAGATCGACATCCCGTGGAACGGCTTCTCACGGTCTCGGGACGTTGCGATGGCGGCCGAGAGCCATGAGCTGAACATCGCTCCTCACAACTACTACTCGCACCTTTCGACGATGATCTCGCTCAACCTCTGTGCGACTTTGCCTAACGTGCGGATCATGGAGATCGACATCGATGACGTGCCGTGGAAGGACGACCTGACAGGCGGTCCACTCGACATCAAGGACGGCAGGATCGACATTCCGACCAGGCCGGGCTGGGGTGTCGACCTGGATGAAGAGGTAGCGAAGGCGCACGTCTGGGAGCCCGGCCGCGGTCCCGGATACATGACCAACAGGTGAAGCGATGACGCATCACAGCCGGATGAAGGTTGTCCTGTTTGACACACCGGCGGAAGACGCGCAGGCAGCGGCCGATTTCTGGTCGGCGGCGCTGGGTGGAGACGCAAAGCACGAAATCGGGCCGGAGCGGCCGTATGTGAAGGTGGGAGAGGTCCGCGGCAGGGTCGACACCATGGTCCAGCGCATCGATGGCCCTGCGCGGATTCACGTCGACATCGAGACCGATGACCTGGAGGCCGAAGTGGAGCGCCTGGAGAAGCTGGGCGCACAGAAGGTGGAGAAGGTCGAAGGCTGGTGGGTGATGGAGGCGCCGTCAGGCCACATCTTCTGCGTCGTGCCCATCCAGTCGGACGACTTCCCGGATGGCGCTAACCGCTGGGACTGAAGCCGTCCAGAGCTACCACCAGGTCTTGCCTTCGATCTCCTTCTGATCGAACTTGAAGTCCTGGTTGTAGATGCCGGTCGAGAGGTACTTCCAGCCGCCGTCGGCGAACATTGCCACGATCTTCCCGCTCTCGCCGTTCTGGCTCATGCGGGTCGCCAGCTTGTGAGCCGTTCCGAACGTGGCCCCTGACGAAACGCCGACAAACACGCCGGTGTCAGTCAGCAGCTTCCGGGTCCAGTAGAACGCCTCCTCACCCTCGATCATGATGCGGCCGTCCAGGGCGTCAAGGTCCAGGATGGGCGGGACGAACCCGTGCTCGATCGAGCGCAGGCCCTGTACCTTGTCATCAGGGTGAGGCGCGGCAGCGACGATCTTGATGTTCGGGTTGTGCTCCCGGAGCGCCCGGCCGACACCCATCAACGTCCCCCCGGTGCCGAGGCCGGCGACGAAAACGTCTGTGTCCGGCAGGTCACGGACAATCTCCGGCCCCGTCGTCTCGTAGTGAGCCTGCGGATTCGCCTCGTTGCCGTACTGGTACGGCATGAAGTAGTCGGGATTTTCGTCCGCCAGTTGCTTGGCGAGGATGATCGACTCGTTCGTGCCCTTCTCGGCGTCCGAGAACTCGATCTCCGCTCCGTAGGCCTTCAGCAGGTCGACCCGCTCGCGCGGGACGCTGGCCGGCATCACGGCGATCATCCTGTAGCCGCGAACGCTGGCGATCATGGCGAGGCCAAGGCCGGTGTTGCCCGATGTCGGCTCGAGGATCGTCCCGCCCGGCTTCAGCAGGCCTCTCTGTTCGGCATTGGCGACCAGGTACTTAGCGGTCCGGTCTTTGACGCTGCCGGTCGGGTTTCCGGACTCGACCTTGGCGAAAATCCGAATCGCAGGGTCAGGACTGAGCTTCGTGAGTTCGACGAGCGGCGTATTGCCGATCGCGTCGATCATGTCCGCTTTCACGGCGCCGATTGGCGCGGCCTGTAGGCTCACGTAGTCCGACCCTCTAATCTGGCTTTTCAGCCTGCTGACAGCAAACAGGCCCCGGTCGTTCGAGATCCGGGGCCTGTTCGATTTAGCTTCAACCTCTAGTCATCAGCCATGATGGGCTGCTGGTCCCGTTCCTCGATCGGCTGAGGCGGTGCGACTCCGCAGAACACCTCGTAGTCGATCAACTCCGTCACCTCGGGGTTGTCTCCGCAGAGTTTGCAGTTCGGGTCCTTGCGGACCTTGAGCTCAGTGAACTCCATGCTGAGCGCGTCGATCATCAGGAGCCTGCTGGTGAGGGTCTCGCCGACACCAAGCAGCAGCTTGATCACCTCGAGCGCCTGGATCGAACCCACAAGCCCCGGCAGCGCGCCGATAACGCCTGCCTCTGAGCAGTTCGGAACTTCGCCCGGAGGCGGGGGGTCCGGGTACATGCAGCGGTAGCAGCCCTCTCCGGGAATGTAGGTGGTGGCGCGGCCGTCGAACACCAGGATGGCGCCATCCACCAGCGGCTTGCCCGCGAGATAGGCGGCGTCGTTCACCAGATAGCGAGTGGCGAAGTTGTCGGCTCCGTTCACGATGATGTCGTAGCCGGAGATGATCTCCATCGCGTTCTCAGAGTTGATCGGCTCCTCGTGGATCTGAACGTCCAGGTCCGGGTTGTGGGCGAGGAGCGTCTCTTTCGCAGATTCGACCTTGCGGCGACCAACGTCCGCATCGCTGTGCAGGATCTGGCGCTGCAGGTTGCTGACGTCTACGACGTCGAAGTCGACGATGCCGATCGTCCCGACTCCCGCAAGCGCCAGGTACAGCGCGATCGGAGAGCCAAGGCCTCCCGCGCCAATCACCAGCACCTTCCCATCCAGCAGCTTGCGCTGCCCGACGCTGCCGACGTTCGGCATGATCAGGTGCCGGCTGTACCGCTGCACCTGGTTCGGCGACAGCGGTGTGAGTGTCTTCTGTTGTGTCATCTGCCCCGGATCCTCAAATTCGAGTTCTTCTATCTACGATTCTAAACCTGTGTTTCGGGTCGCGCCCTATGCGATGGATCGAACTTAAGTCCTCGTTGTGAGCCTCGCGGTTTGAGCGCACGCGTCCGCACGGTGAATTCCTTACGCACTCAGTTAGATGTAAAGGAGATTCAGGCGGTTCTCAGAGTGGCTTCAACAGACCGCGGGAAAGTTGGCCGTGACTGGCACAGCGGTGTCGCCTTCACCGGTACTGGCGAGGTCGGAGATACGCACTGAGTCCAGGTGGGTGAGAAGCAGCTGTTCCACTTCGCCCCACATGTCTCGCTGGGTGCAGGAGTCTGAAAGCTGGCACTCGTCTGCGTGGTCGACGCAGCTGAGCGGCGCCAGCGAGTAGTCGAGTGAGTTCACCACGTCTGTGACGGTGATCTCGGATGACTGCTTCGCGAGCCTGTGCCCGCCCTGTGGACCGCGGCGCGACTCTATAACGCCTGCCTTCTGCAGTTCTGAGCAGATGTGAAGCAGATAGGGCTCGGGGATGTGCCGAGCGGACGAGATCTCCGATGTCGAAGCGTATGAGCCCTCGGGCTTCAGCGCGAGGTAGACGAGCATTCGCACACCGTAGTCGACTTTCATCGGGATCAGCATGGCAACTCGGCAGTCGGCGGTTTCGTCTCGGGCGATCTCAGGTCGAGTTCAACTGAATTGTTCAGCCAAACAACTACAAAAGTATACACCCGTGAGCCAAATCCTGACCTGCGCAGTCAGCAAATTTCTGGCCGTGGACTCTCCAATCGGCGCGGTTGCCAAAGCAACTCACCGAGATGAGCGGAGAACATCCAGTCCAAACACGGGATACTGCGTGATAAAATCGTAAGGTTGGCCCGTGTCTACAGAGTCGATCTCATGACACTGGCCCGCGCAGCCCACAAGCCCGTCACTTCTTATCCTGTACCTGTTCAGCCCTAGCGCGTAGATTCAAGATGGCAGACACGATCTCACTTACAGTTCAAACTCGCACCACCTTTGGCAAGAAGAACAAGGCGCTGCGCCGTTCAGGGCTCATCCCTGTCCACGTATACGGCCAGAAGAAAGAGGCGCTTTCTCTGCAGGTGGAGGACGCCCAGCTCAGGTCAACGCTCAGGGAGGCAGGGGCCACGACGCCTGTGACCGTGAAGGTCGAAGGCGGTGAGGAAGCGGTGACGCTGGTGCGCGACATCGCCCTGCACCCTGTCTCAGGAGACCTGCTGCACGTCGACTTCATGCGAGTCAACGTTACGCAGGAGGTCCAGGCGGAAGTCCCACTGCGCCTCATCAACGACGAAGACGCTCCGGGAACGCGAGGTGGCGCGGGAGTCGTAACACAGGGAACCTACGAGATCTCGGTTAACGCTCTCCCGTTCGACATTCCGAGCGAGATCGAGGTCGACTGCTCTGTGCTCGTCGACCTCGAAACCGATATCAAGGCTGGCGAACTCCGGTTGCCTTCCGGCGTGACGCTTGTTTCAGACCCGGATGCCAGGATCGCCTGGATCCAGCCGCCACGTGTGATCGAGGAAGAAGCGCCTGAGGCTGTCGAAGGCGAAGAGGGTGAAGAAGGCGCTGAGGGTGAAGCGGGTGAAGAGGGAGCCGAAGCCGGAGAGGGCGACGAGAGCGAGGAGTAGCTCAGACTCGCTTCTCGTACCAGTCGGTCTTGCTTCGTTTTTCGAAGCCCAGCTGGCTGTAGATTCGCATCGCCGCCTCGTTGCCTTCGATCACTTCGAGATGCACGTCGGCCGCGCCTTCTGCGAGCAGGTGCTTGATGCCAGCAAGGATCAGCGGCGTGCCAAGCCTTTTGCCCCTGAAGTTCGGCGCGATGCCGGTCATCCACACCTTTCCGCACGTGTGATCGCGCTGCCACTCAAGTGCTGTCCAGATGTAGCCGGCGATCTCGCCCTCAGCTGATTCGATGAAGAGCACGTGTTCCGGTCCGGTGGCGGGCAGTTCGAGACGAGCCTGCACTTCTTCAACCGTGTTCTTCGAAAATCCCCAGTGGTCTGCGAAGACCTGGTTCTGGACGCTGGTCAGCCGAAGCGTCTCGGTGAAGGACCGCATAGGGCGAACGGAGAAGCCGGCAGGCAGTTCGGCGTCAGCCAGACGCGACGCCTGCTCTCGTGGGAGAACCAGTTCGAGGTTCGCCGTGATGCGGCTGAATCCACGAGCCTCCAGTTCGGCGAGCGGGTCAGCCGTATTGCCCCGAGCGGCTACATGCACCCGCGACGCGTTTGTCGAACGGGCGCGACCGATCAGGAAATCGACCAGATGATCGGCATCATCCTGGCACTGAGGCGCCACGGCCACGGTCGCAACTACACGGTCGATGTCAGGTTCTGGAAGCGTGAGCGCGTAGCCGCAGAGCTGATCTCCTGAACGAAGCAGCGCGATATCGGCCTCGGGATCGAGTCGCAGCGTCTCAAGCTCCGTCCGAAGCCCTTCTGCCCCTTCCGGCCACTCACGAAACCCGTGCGAACCAAGGCTGTTGATCAGCTCTGACAGTTCGGAGATGTGCTGCCATCTGAACCCCTGGACACGTTTATCGGGAACTTCTGACACGCGAACTCCGCGGACTGCGCTATCGATAGATTCACCGGTGACCGCGCACGGTCTGCCGGGACCGGCGGGAGTCTAGCAGGATCGGGTGATCAGGAGAGCCAGCAAGCTACCTTGATGGCCACCGAGCCAGTGCTGCTTCGATAGACGGCGAAAGCGAAGTCCCCGCCTGCAACTGATCGTCCGGCACCGGAGCTCCAGCGACCGTTGCCATCGGAATTACGCCCGCCCACACGTCCAATTCCAGGTCCTCATCGTCGTCCTTGGGAGGACCCACGCGAACCTTCGCAGAAGCCTCATCTATCGGCAGCTTCAGCACCACGGTCTGCGTGAACTCGACCGTGTTCGGCTGCCTTGCCTCTTCCCATCTACCGGGCAATACGTGATTGGTCAGGACCTCCATGCCGTGGAGTTTCTCCTGGACGTCCGTGACTTCGGTCGCCTGGCCAAAGATGACCACCGACCGGTAGTTGATCGAGTGATGGAAGTGCGAACGCGCGGCCACTATGCCGTTGACCGACGTCACAGCCACGCTGACCGGCGCGCCGCCTTTCAGGATCCGCAGCATATGAGCGCCGGCCGAGCCGTGCAGGTAGATCAAGTCGCCTTCCCTGCCGAACAGCGTCGGGAGCACGACCGGGCCATGGTCGGCGTTGAACCCGACGTGGCAGACGAAGTTCTCGTCGAGAATCGAGTAGATCGTCTCCGGGTCGTAGGCGCCGCGCTCCGGCAACCGGCGGACAGTCGCTCGTTCCGATTTCATTCGGTCGTTCCTTCTTCAATTGAGTTGCGCCAGAACGCCATTGTGAACTAAACCACACGCGCTGAGTCATCAGTTCTTGGTACGGTGACGCGCAGTCGGCATCGCTACTCTGACGCCGCTTAACTTTTGGCTATATACTGCTATTGGTGTGCGCTTACGAATGGCTTAGCCTGTTAGCAGCACACAGATAACGCTGTGAACGGGAGCAGTACCGGCAGCGTTGCGTAAGAGAGAGCCGGTGGCTGGTGTGAACCGGAACGCAACGTCGGGAACTCGCCCGGGAGCGGTCTTGCTGAAAGCCGAAAGGGCAAGTAAGTGGGAACGTCTGGCCACGTTACGGCTTTAGAGCGGCTCACGTCCGCCGTCCGACCCTCGGGAATGGAGGGCGGGTGTGAGCAACAAAGGTGGTACCGCGGGAATCCCGTCCTTTGGCCAGGACGGGATTTTTTGTGTCCGAAAGATGTGGCGACGCCGGGGCCAATGAGGCAACAAGGTCAGGAACAGGACAATGGCTGCGAAAAAACTGCTGGGAGGTCAGATCGTCTGTGAAGCTCTCTTGAATGAGGGCGTAGACGTAATCTTCGGCCTGCCCGGCGGCGCGATTCTGCCGCTCTATGGCGAGCTCTCGAAGTATCCGAAGCTGCGCCACGTCCTTGTTCGTCATGAGCAGGGAGCTGCGCACGCTGCCGACGGCTATGCCAGGTCCAGCGGCAAGGTCGGAGTTGCCTGTGCCACATCTGGACCCGGCGCGACGAACCTGATAACCGGGCTGGCGACGGCGATGATGGATTCGGCGCCTGTCGTGGCGATCACGGGACAGGTCGGACGCGCCGCAATCGGCACCGACGCCTTCCAGGAGACGGATATCACAGGGGCCACCCTCCCGGTCACCAAGCACAACTACCTGGTGATGCGGGCGAAGGACATCGGCCCGACCATTCATGAGGCGTTTCATATCGCACGCACTGGCCGGCCCGGCCCGGTCCTCATCGACATCCCAAAGGACGTGTTCCAGGAAGAGGCTGAGTACGATTACGAGCGGGACAGCAAGATAGACCTGCCCGGCTACCGTGTTCCGAGCACTGCAGACGAAAGCCAGATCGAGGAGGCGGTGAAGCTGATCGACGCCGCTGAGCGGCCGGCGATCCTGGCCGGGCACGGCGTCATCATCTCCCGAGCGTTTGACGAGCTCAGGGAGCTGGCGGAGAAGGCCGAGATACCTGTCGTCACAACCCTGCTCGGTATCAGCGGATTCCCGGAAGACCACCCGCTGTTCGTCGGGTTCCCGGGCATGCACGGTCTCGCCTACGCGAGCCTGACGCTGGACGAGGCAGACCTGATCGTCGCCGTCGGCAGCAGGTTCGATGACCGGATCGTCGGTGATCCGACCCGGTTCGCCAGGGGATCGAAAAAGATTCAGATCGACATCGATCCTGCTGAGATCAACAAGACCCTGAAAGTAGACGCGCCGGTGATCGGTGATGTGAAGGCTGTCCTGGGTCAGATCAACCCGAAGATCAAGCCTGCGCGTCACGCCGACTGGGTCAGCAGGGTCGAGCACCTGAAGGCCGAACACCCTTCGCTGCGCATACGAGAGACCGACGAGTTGCTGGGCCAGCACGTGATCAAGGCGCTGTCTGACGTGACGAAGGGCGATGCCATCATCTGCACCGGCGTCGGCCAGCACCAGATGTGGGCGGCACAGCACTACAGGTTCACCAACGCCAACTCCTGGTTCAGTTCGGGCGGGCTCGGCACGATGGGATACGAGGTGCCGTCGGCCGTCGGAGCGCAGTTCGGAAACCCTGACCGGCTGGTCTGGTCGATCTGCGGCGACGGCGGCTTCCAGATGACCTCGATGGAGCTTGCGACTGCGGTCGAGAACAACCTGCCGGTGAAGTACGCCATCCTGAACAACAACCATCTCGGGATGATCACCCAGTGGCAGGAGATGTTCTACGCCGGCGACTTCCAGGCCGAGACCTACTCCGCAAACCCCGACTTCGTGAAGCTGGCCGAGGCCTACGGCATGAAGGGGATCAGGGTGACGAAGCAGGAGGAGCTGGAGGGCGCGATCAGGGAGGCGAACGAGCATCCCGGACCGGTCATCGTCGACTTCGTCATCGAGAAGGTGGACAACGTCTACCCGATGATCCCGGCCGGACAGAGCATCGAGGAGCTGGTGGAGGACCCGCTATGACCACATCGGCAAACGGCGCCAGCGGGTTTGAGCAGCGGACGATCATCGCTCTGGTGCAGGACCGCCCGGGCGTACTCGCTCGAATATCGGGGCTCTTCCGCAGGCGCGGCTTCAACATCGCAAGCCTGACCGTCGGCAGGTCCGAAAGGTCCGGTCTCTCGCGCATGACCTTCGTTGTCGAAGGCCCTGCCCACGTTGTACAGCACGTCGCGGCGCAACTCGATCGGCTGGTCGAGGTCGTCGAGGTGCAGGACATTACCGAGAAGAACATCGTCTGGCGGGAGCTGGCGCTGATCAAGGTGAACGCGCCGACTGAGAACCGGAGCGAGATCCTGGAACTGGCGAGCGTCTTCCGGGTCAACGTGATCGACATCGGGGCAAAGAGTCTGACCATGGAGGTCACGGGCGGGCGCAACAAGATAAACAGCCTGGTCGAGCTGCTGCGGCGGTTCGGCATCCGTGAGGTGATCCGCACCGGCCGGGTCGCCACGCTCCGAGGCGCTTTGATCGAGGGCCAGGAGGAAGGCGCTCACACGCTGACCGAGGACGTTGAGCACTTCTACACGCCGACTGCCGGTGATTCCGGGAGCGTGTAGAGGAACACAGCGCAGATCTGAGATTTGAAGGACGACCGACAAGCCGACGCGAGGTGAAACAGAAAAGGCATGGCAACTCTCTACTACGACAACGACATTGACGACTCGATCCTGCGGGACAAGACCGTTGCAGTTATCGGCTACGGCTCGCAGGGCCACGCGCACGCCCTGAACCTGAAGGAAAGCGGCTTCAATGTCATCGTCGGGCTGTACGAAGGCAGCCGCTCGAAGGCGAAGGCCGAGGCTGACGGGCTGAAGGTCGTCTCGAACGCTGAAGCTGCTCAGCAGGCCGACTTGATCTCGTTCTGCCTGCCGGACACAACGCAGGCCCGCGTCTACAGGGAAGAGATCGCTCCGCACCTGCGAGACGGCCAGACGCTCCTGTTCGCCCACGGCTTCACGATCTTCTACAAGCAGATCGAGCCGCCGGAGTCGGTAAACGTCGTGATGATCGCCCCCAAGGCGCCCGGACACAGGGTGCGCGCCGTGTTCGAGCGCGGCCTCGGAGTTCCCTGCCTGATCGCAGTCGACCTCGACGCCACCAGCGACGCCTTCGAGACCGCGCTCGCTTACGGCAAGGGAGTCGGCGGCGGCCGTGCGGGCATCCTGAAGACGACGTTCAAGGAAGAGACAGAGACGGACCTTTTCGGTGAGCAGGCTGTCCTGTGCGGCGGCGTGACGGCGCTCATCAAGGCGGGCTAC
>JANQEF010000206.1 GCA_028278465.1 Dehalococcoidia bacterium
CCCGTACCGTCGACGAAAACGGCTACACGACGGAGGGCTAGCTCTTCGCCGTCCGCACAGATGCCTTGAGCTGCAGGAAGGTGAACGCCGCCAGCAGCATCACCACCGCGCCGACCAGCAGGCTGATGCGGTATGAGCCGGTCTCGTCGAACACCCAGCCCGTCGCCACAGGCGTCACGAACAGCGCCGTGTTGTAGAGCGGCGCCAGCATGCCGCGGATCGTGGCGAAGTTCCGGCGTCCGAAAAGGTCGCCGACCAGCGCCCAGTTCAGCGACGATCCCGCTTCCGAACCAGCGAACAGCAGCATCGCTCCGAAGATCGGCCATGTGCCGTCGACCATCGTCAGCAGGAACAGGCTGGCCGCTGACGACGAGTACGAGAATGTCAGCATCTTCTGCCTGCTGAACCGGTCGCTGAGCCACCCGAACAGCAGGATCACCGGCACCGAGCACAGCGCCAGCAGTCCGATCAGGTTCGCCGCAACCTGCTGATCCTCGCCCTTCCACACCAGTATCGGCACGAAGTGCACGAAGACGGCGCCGTGGACCGACATTCGCAGCACGGTGCCGGTCGCCAGCACCCAGAACGCTTTTGACCGCAGCGCTTCCTTCGTCGTCCAGTCATCTTCCTCGTCCGGCCGCGCCGAGACCGCGCTAGTGGTCCTGCCTGCGACGCTCTCCGGAGGCGGGTCGCCGTCCGGTCTCTGGCCGATACTTTCCGGAGATCGCTTGAAGAGCAGTGCCAGCGGCGCTATCAGCACGATCATGCCGATGCCGACGTAGAACGCCGCTGCCTCCCAGCCCCACCGCAACACCGCTATCGAAAGCAGCGGCACCATGATCGCTCCACCCAGCCTGAAGGCTGCGCTGTTGATGCCCATGACGATGCCGCGCTGCCGCACGAACCATGTGTTCAGTGCTGATGTGGTCGCCTGCATGAAGCCGGTGGATGAGCCGAGCGATACGACGAACAGGTAGACGAGGACGAACGCCAGGTAGGTGTTCGTCTGCGAGAGCCAGATGTAGCCGACGCCGGTGGCCAGCGTGCCGAAGAACATCAATGGCCGGACGCCGAACCGGTCGATCAGCCATCCGGTTATCGGACCGACCAGCCCGCCTTCGGCTCGTGAAAGAGCGAAGGGTAGCGCGGTCTGCGCGCTGGACAGCCCGAGTCCCTGCGAGACGGGCAGGAAGAAGACGGTGAAGCCCTGCCAGTGCAGGCTGCCTCCGACTCCGTTGATGACGGCAGACGCACCAACCAGGTTCCAGCCGTAGAACCGTTTCTGTCTGGTGCGCGTTGACCTGCGTGTAGTCGAAGCTGCGGCTGCATCATCGGGTTCCCGGGCGGCGGATCTTGAGGGCCAGAGCTTCACAGGCTTGCCGCCTGGCTGAATCGACCGTTGGTGCGCGGAGCCACGAGCGGTCTAGAACCCCGCTCGCGTAAGCACCATCTCGACGTTCTCGATGCCCGGCTTCAGGCGGCCGGCATCAATGGCGCGGATCGCCTCGGTGATGGCAGCGTTCACCGGCGCCTCGATCCCCGCAACGGCCGCCTGCTCAACCACGAATCCGTTCATCTGGTTGATCTCGGTCGGCCGGCCCTTCACCACATCCTGGCCCATGGAAGGCCGCCAGTTCGCGCCACCGGCCTTCTGCGCCAGCACGCCGTCCAGCTCCTCGTACACGTCGCCGCGGTCGGCGTCGGCCCACATCTGCGGGTCCATGCCGCCGAACTTCTCCACTCTGTGGCCGAGCGCCAGGCCAATCCGAGCGCACTCGCTCGCCAGCCTGATCTGCAGCTCGCGGCCGCGCGGCTCCCGGTTCAGGTCGGACATTCCCATGTCCGAAACCGCCACGACCGGGTTCCCCATGCTGTTCTGGCTGAGCTTCGCCCAGCGCTCACCCCACAGGTTCGTCGTGGTGCGGCCTGCATCGATAGGGTCGAGCATCTCCACCAGCTCATGGATGCGGTCCGACTCCGAGCCGTCGTGCTCACCTGCGCGGAAGACGTCGTGGCCGTGGTCTCGGCGTCGGGTTTCGCCCGGCCGCTCTACCTTTCCGGCTTCCCACATGGCGACCGATATCGAGGACATCACGAGGCCGACGGCGCGCTCTGCTCCAACGGCTTCGGCGATGATCGGGTCGGTCCAGCAGTTCTGCGACGAGACGATGAAGCCGTTGGGCTCAACGAACGGGTCGATGAAGTGCGCCGCCCAGCGGGTGTCGTACGCCTTCATGGCGACGAAGCCGATGTCGAACGGCTCCTGTCGGGCGACCAGCTCGTTCTCATGCAGGTGAAACATATTCGGGTGGGCGTTGAACGGCTCGTGCGGCCCTTCGACCCGCAGGCCGTCAGCCCTGATTTTCTCGACCTGCTCGGCCCACGGGTCGACGATCGTTACGTCGTGGCCCTCGTGGTCGAGCCAGCCGCCGAGGTAGCTGCCGACTGCGCCGGCGCCGATGAAGATGATTCGTTTCGGTTCAACTGCCATTCGCTGTTCCTTCAGTTCCTCTCAAACTCTTCCTGTATGTCTTTCGGTGGGTAGGTGTAACGCTCTCGCGAATCCAGCCACGACTCCCGCGCCTCGCTGCTCACCCGCACTATCGCGTCCGGCCGCTCCCGCACATCGTCCTTCAGTCGAGCGCCGATCCCAGGTTCCTCGGGCGCCATCAGGAAGCCGTCCTTCACCACGAAATTCGGGTAGAGAAAATCGCCGTACCAGCCGCGGTGCAGCGCCCGGTTGTACTCCATGATCATCACGTTCGGCACCGCCATGCAGATCGCCGCGCACGCCAGCATGTTCACCGGCCCGACGCAGTCGTGCGGCGCGATCGGCAGCTGGTGTCCCGACGCCAGTATGGCGATCTTCTTCACCTCGGAGATGCCACCGGTCCAGGTCAGGTCCGGCATCACGATGCGCGCCGCGTCCGACTCGATGAACCGACGGTGCTGATAACGCGTCATCAGCCGCTCCGCCACCGCTATCGGCGTCTTCGTCGACTTCTGCAGCCGCAGGTGCGCCTCCTCGTTCAGCGGCGAGATCAACTCCTCGTGCCACATCGGCCGGAGCGGTTCCATCTCCTGCACGATCCTGATGGCCGTCGCCAGGTTCCACTTCGCGTGGCCGTCGTTCGCCACCTGGATCTCCATGCCGAGCGCGTCCTTGATCTCGCGGAACGGCCGCAACGCACGGTCAAGATCCTTCTTGAAGAGCAGGTTGCCGCCCGACTCACGGGCGATGAAGTCCGTTGGCGAGAACTTCATAGCGCCGATGCCCTCGTCGAGAAGGCTCTTCGCAACGTCCACAGGCGAGCGCCAGACGTCGTGGCCATCGGTGATGTCGCCGTAGACGCCGAGCGTGTTGTAGACGCGGATGCGGTGCCTCGTGCCGCCGCCGATCAGCTCGAAGACCGGCAGATTCAGCGCCTGGCCCTTGATGTCCCACAGCGCAACATCGAGCGCGGAGATGGCGCGCATCTCGGCGCCGCCGTAGCCGGCATGGTCGGACAGCCGGAACATCGTCTGCCAGTGCGCTTCGATGTCCGCCGCGTCGCGGCCTATCAGCAGCGGCCCGAAATGGTCGTGGATCGCCGCCTCGACGGTCGACGCCGCGTACCAGGTCTCGCCGAGGCCGATGATGCCGCCGTCGGTGTGGACCTGCACGAAGATCAGGTCGGGAAACTGGCCGACGCGGATGGTCTCGATCTGTGTGATCTTCATCGCCGGCTTCGCTTCCGAGCGCCGAGCTCTTCACTACCGCCGGGAACGGACAGATGCGCCGGGTCTGCGATCCGGCGCTCCGACTCGTCGATCGCCATCTTCCTGAAACGCCAGATGTCGTCCATCTCGGTCGACATTTCCGGTGTGAAGCCGTCGTCCGCATCCCAGCCTTCGTCGGTCATGCCCGGCACAGCCACGCTCTCGTCTGTCATTCGGGTCGAGACGTCGGCGCGCTCGAAAACCTCCGGCCGCAGGCGAGTCCCGATGCCCGGCTCCTGCGGCGCAGAAAGCCAGCCGTCCTCGATCGGCAGGTTCGGGTCGACGAAGTCGCCGTACCAGCCGTAGTAGTACGACCGCACGTGCTCCATGATCATGACGTTCGGCGAGCTGATGCAGACCTGGGCGCAGGCGAAGATGTTGACCGGGCCGGTGGCGTCGTGCGGCGCGACCGGCACCTGGTGCGCCGACGCCATGACGGCGATGCGGTGCGTCTCGCTGATGCCGCCGGCCCAGATCAGGTCCGGCATCACGATACGGGCGGCGCCGTTCTCGATGTACTGCCTGAGTTGCCAGCGGGAGAGCAGCCGCTCGGAGATGCAGACGGGCGTCGACGTCGACTCCTGCAGCCGCAGCAGCGCGTCCGGGTTCATCAGCGGCATCAGGTCTTCCTGCCACATGATGTCGAGCGGCTCCATCGCCTGTGCGATCTGTATCGCCACCGGCAGCGCCCACTTGCCGTGCCCGTCGTTGGCGATCTTGATGTCGTCGCCGACCGCGTCACGGATGTCCCGAAACGGCTGCAGCGCGTGGTCAAGCTCCTTCGGCGACAGGTACTGGCCTTCGCCGGGCGTCGCGACCTGGATCGTCGGGCCGAGCTTCATCGCCACGATGCCCTCGGAAACCAGCTCCTTGGCAAGCTCGCCGGCGCCCACGAACGGCGCGCTGGTGGCGTAGACGCGGATGCGGTCGCGCACCTTGCCGCCGAGAAGCTCGTAGACCGGAACGCCAGTCGCCTGCCCCTTGATGTCCCACAGCGCCATGTCGATGGCCGAGATGGCACGCATCTCCGCGCCGCCGTAGCCAGCGTGGTCGGACAGCCGGAACATGTTGAGCCAGTGGCGCTCGATGGCGAACGGGTCGCGGCCGACGAGCAGGGGAGCGAAGTGGTCGTGGACGGCCGCTTCCATCGTGCTGGCGGCGTACCAGCTCTCACCGAGCCCGATCAGTCCGGTGTCGGTGTGCACGCGGACCCAGATGATGTCCGGCCGCTCGCCGACGCGGACGGTTTCGATGTGTGTGATCTTCATGGGTTAAGGAAGGCACCTGGCGATGCCGTGTTCGGTGCGGAGTATAGACCCGCGTCGGCCCGGGGCAGCGGCTGGCCAGATTCGGCTACTTTTCTTCGCCCGAAACAGCCCGCACGGCCTGCAGATGTGATACCTAACTGTCTGCGGGCTCAGCCTGCCGCCATACAAGCCACGAAACGGGGAGCCAACATGTCACAGGTCCGGGAAAACAGGGTGATCAAGGCGATGGGCGAAGGCCGGATCGCAAAGGGCTACAACCTCACCTTTCCGTCGGTACACAACATCGAGATCCTCGGCCGGCTGGACTTCGATTTCGTCTGGCTCGACGGCGAGCACGGTCCGTTCGGCTACACCGAACTGGAAGAGCAGGTGCGGGCGATCGAGGCGGCCGGCGCCACCGCGGTGGCAAGGGTGGAGAACGTCGAGCAGTCGACGATCCTGCAGTACCTCGACAGAGGCATCCAGGGCGTCGTCGGCCCTCACGTCTCATCCGGCGAGGATGCGCAGAAGCTGGTGGATGGCTGCTACTTCGGACCCGTCGGCCAACGCTCGTTCGGCGGTAACCGCGGCACGAACTACACCTTCACGCCGGACCCGTGGGGCGACAAGACTGCTTACTACAGCGACTCCAACGCGAACATGCTGGTCGGTGCGCTGCTGGAGGACCAGGGCGCGGTGGACAACATCGATGACATTCTGGCTGTCGAGGGAATCCACCACTTCGGCATCGGCCCGAACGACTTCGCGCAGGGCATCGGCTACCCCGGTCAGCCGGAGCACCCGGATGTGGTGAAGGTGATGGACGAGCTTTCCGCTTACATCAGGTCGAAGGGCCGGAAGATGACGGCGGACATCATGAGTTCGACCTGGATCCACGAGTTGCTGTTGAGCTCAGGTGAGAGGTTCTTGAAGGAGTGACGCCAGGACTGTCGTCCGCCTGGTATCGGCACTACGTGAGCCGGATGGCACTCGATGTGTCCGTGCCGCCGGAGCCTCTGTGGTACCGTGCCGCCGATGCGTCCATAGAGTGGATGAAACGGCGCTGCCGCCGGTTCCCTGGCAGGCGGCCGATCGGCGAGCCAGAGCGATCGTTTTCGAGTTCGTCGCGAAATTCTACAATTCAGATCCTGATCCCATGACATCGAATAGCAAGAACACGCCCGCACGAGCACCGATTGTCGACGCAGCCGCGCACGCCTGGGTCGTCGATGACTCCCGATTCCCGATGGACGCTGCCGTCGCGTCCTGCCCGGACAATCTGCCGGCAATCGACGAGTCGGCGGAGCATCTGATCGCCCGCATGGATACATTCGGCATTGACGAGACTGTCATTAGCCACGTCTGCTACTACGGCCGAGACAACCGGTACACCGCGTACTGCGTGAGCGCACATCCGGACCGATTCACCGGAGTGGGGCTACTGGTTGGCTACCGAATGCACGCGCCATCCGATCCCGCAAACCCCGGGCGACTTGAACGCCTCATGCGTGAAGACGGTCTTTCCGGTCTCAGGCTCAGCCCGATATATGACCAGGATGAGACCTGGTTGAATGACCCTGTGTCGTACCCGCTGTGGCAGAAAGGGGAGGAGTTGGGCGCGGCGTTCAATGTATTTGCCGCTCCTCACCAGGTGGGCCAGATTGGCGACATGGCGGCTCGTTTTCCCGGTGTGAACGTCGTGGTTGATCACTTCGCCATGATAGATATCACCGCTCCGGACTCAGAAGGCTTCGAACAGCTGCTGGCGCTGAGCCGATACGACAATGTCTACATCAGGACCTCACTGCACAACCCCTCGCGTATGAAGCTGCCGTTCCGAGATATGTGGCCTTACCTCGAGAGGGTTTACGATGCATTCGGCCCGCGAAGGTTGATCTACGCATCCGACTACGAACTTCTCGTTATCAAGGAGATGATTCCCTTTTTCACGAGCCAGGACAAGGAGTGGATCCTGGGGCGCAACGCTCTGGCCGTATATCGCGGTCAGTGATGCTTCTGATCAAGCACCCTGGCTCCGGGGAACGAAATGAGCGATGGCGTATCTGCCTAATTACTGGGCGCCGTCCCTTCCCTGCCATAGAGGACCCGTCGCCGGCTACTGGCAATATCGCTCACCGAGGCGCGCGAGCTTCCCTGTACATAAACACTGGACAACCTGTCCGGACAGAGACCACGACTTGAGCGAACCTGACGATGGCCAGAAAGAGCCCGCTCCGAACAGGCGCGACAACCGCACATGGATCGCTGTGCAGAGCGCCAGCTGGGTTATCGTCGGCATGGCTGTTGGCACGGCAATCGGCATACCTATGGGCAACGTCGCCATCGGCATCGCGCTCGGCGTCGGCATCGCATCCATCTTCGCAGCCGTGCACTTCAGCCTGTCGTACAAGGAGTGACCGCCGAACCCACACGCGCCCGCCGCTGCTGCTATCAGCTGCTTACGCGAGTAAGCTTCCCGGTGCAGCGACACTGCAGCGACCCGCGCCAACCTCGGCCCGCACCTCGAAAGGACTCTCATGACCACCGCATCGAAGGAACAGGGAACGTCGGCCGTATGGCACGACTCCGACCAGTCATGGGAGCTACGAGACCTGCCTCTGCCCCAGATGGAGCCAGACGCGGTGCAGATCCGCGTGCGCGCTACATCCGTCTGCGGCTCAGACCTCCACATCTGGCGAGGCGACGGAGTGTCCGAGGATGAGCGGCCCCGTGACCCCTTCGTCTTCGGCCACGAGATGATGGGAGAGGTTGCAAGGCTCGGCTCCAAGGTCACCACCGACTCGCTGCGACGCCCTCTCAAGGAGGGCGACCGCGTCGCCTACTCATACTTCTTTCCGTGCGCAAAGTGCTACAACTGCATCCGCGGCGAGTTCGGCGCCTGCAAGTTCCGCATGGGCCGCAAGCCGCTCGACGAGTACCCGTACTGCAACGGCGGCTTTGCCCAGTACTACTACCTCCGAGCGCCGCAGTACCTGTTCAAGCTCCCTGATTCGATCTCAGACGCCGCCGCCGCTCCGATCAACTGCGCGCTGGCGCAGGTCTACGAGGCGCTGCACCTGGGCGGAGTGAAGCTTGGCGACAACGTGGTTGTGCAGGGCGCCGGCGGGCTTGGTGTCAACGCCTGCGCGGTGGCGGCCGAACTCGGCGCCAACAAGGTGATCGTGATCGACGGCCAGAAGCCGCGGCTGGAGCTGGCGAAGCAGTGCGGCGCAACGCACACCATCGACATCACCGAGTACAGCACGCCCCAGGCGCGCATCGACCGGGTCATGGAACTGACCGACGGCATCGGCGCCGACAAGGTGCTGGAGGTGGTTGGCTTCCCGGCGGTTGTCGAGGAAGGCGTGAAGATGTGCCGGATGCGCGGCACTTACCTCGAGGTCGGCCACATCTCGCCGAACTCGTTCGCCAGCCTGGACATGCGAGAGATGGTGTCGAACCAGGTGCGCTTCTACGGCATCCAGCACTACGACCCGTGGATCATCCCGAACGCCATCGACTTCCTGGTGCGCACCCGCGACAAGTACCCGCTGACGAACGTGATCTCGCACGAGTTCGCGCTGGACCGGATCGGCGAGGCGTTCGACACAGCAGAGTGGGTCGGCAGGAATAGTGGTTCAGAGGTGACGCGGGCGGTCGTGACGCCGTAGGGAGATACTGGGAAACGGCGAATATGAACGTGCTGCAGCGGTGGAGCCAGCTTGGGCGACTGGTCGCAGCGGCTACCGTCGCACGCCGCTCGATGTGGTAGGCGTTGGAGTGGGCGGAGTCAGAATCTCGAAGTTCGCCGGAGCCGCAACGGTGATCGGCTCATTGAACGATGTGAAGTCCAACGAGCGCTCGTGGACCACATTCCACGTCAGCACGTTCTCCGGGTCCATATCGTTTGTCCACTCAAACGTATTCTTGTAGTCGACATGCAGCGGAGCAAAGGTCTCGGCGTCCACCAGGAGCGTGTACGGTCCGCCCACCATCTCGAAGCCTATCCCCGGGAGTCCGCCATATAGAACCTGCGGGTCCTTGAATCCGGTCAGCCTGTAGACGCCATCACTCTTCCTGACCTCATCTGGCGGCCCCAGGCCGGAGAAGAACTCCGGTACCTCGTCCCAGGTGCTTCCGTAGCCGCCGGCCGTGGTCTGCGTCCACTCCAGTGAAGCTGCGTCCTTCGGCTCACCGCGTCTCGTGTAGTAGGTACGGCCCAGAGCAATCAACTCGAAGTAGCCGCCATCGTCGATCGTATGCACCTGGTATTTGCCAGGACCGCCAAACCGGACAGCTCCACTCTGAGTCGTCCTGGCCCCGGTGTCATCGCGCACCGTCTTAAGACTGATATCTGCTTCGAAGTATGGCGCGCGGGTGAACGCGTCGATCGTCTTCTCGAGGATCTCGTCGCCGGTCATGGGCAGGACGCGTGGCGCAAGTGTGGCGCCGGAGCCGACGGCCGAGTCGCTGCTGCCGGGTTCGTCACTGCCGCACGCGGCCATGGCAGCAGCGGCTGCGGTGAGAATCAGGATGAAAGCGGCTATTCGCATCTCAACAACTCCATCGACCGGTTGTGCAGAGCACGGTCGCACAGGAGTTATAACGCAACGGTTACCGGGTTCGATTCGTCCACCGGCCGACGAATGCACTCGTCCGGCACATCCTGCCGCTAGCCGCCGAATATCTGCTCGCAGCGGTCCAGCGCCGCACCGTGGCCTTCCAGCACCTTGATCTCGCCGGTCCAGATGCCCTGCGCCATCCTCAACTCGCCGTTCTGCACCCGGTTGAACGTGTCGTCGCTCATCTGCGCCACCACCACGGCGTCCGGCGCCGACCCCGGCCCGTTGTCCGGCCGCCCGCCACTCACGCCAAGGTGAAAAACCTCGTCGCCAACGTGGAACTCGTACCGCTCGTCCAGCCCGGCGGCCAGGTCCGACCTGAACACTGCACGTGAGGAGAGCACCGACCAGGCCGGGCGACTGTAGTCCGACGGCCCGCCGCTCAGGCTGGACCTGATCCCGAAACGCACCATCTCGATCAGCACCGGCTCGATCATGCGGCCACGGTCTGTCAGCCGGTAGATGCGGCGCCTGCGCATGCCGGGAGCACGCTCACGCTCGACGAGCCCGTCGGCCTCAAGCCGCTTGAGTCGCGCCGCCAGCAGGTTGGTGCCGATACCGGGCAGCGACTCCTCGAGCTCGCCGTAGCTGCGCGGGCCGGTAGCAAGCTCCCTCAGCAGCAGCAGCGTCCAACGCTCGCCGACAAGGTCGAGCGTGCGCGCGATGTTGCATGCCTGGCCGTAGCTGCGGCGCTCTTTCTTCGCAGAAACCATCTCATCCTGACTTTATAGCTTGACTTTCCTATAGCTATTACTATATCTTTTTCAAGTATAGAGTCAACCGAGTGCGGGAGCTATAACAGATGAAAGCGAAAACCGATGATCTATTGCTGAGACGCGCGCTGCGGGGCAACGCGTTGTTCTCGACCGTGTCTGGCCTGGCGCTGGCGGCTGGAGCGTTTGCGATAGGGCCTCGCATCGGCGTGGAACCGTCGTGGATCGTCCTGCTGGTCGGGCTCGGGCTGCTGCCGTTTGCCTTCGACCTTTTCACCAACGCGGCGCGACAGCGGGTCGACCTGGCTCGGGCGAAGACGGCGATCGCGGGCGATGTCGCATGGGTTGTCGGCAGCATCGCCGTGATACTGATCGATCCGACCGGGCTGACGACTGCCGGCGTAGTGACCATCGCCATCGTCGCGGCGGTTGTGGCCGACTTCGCCATGCTGCAGTGGCTCGGACTGAGGCATACGCCGCGGCC
>JANQEF010000212.1 GCA_028278465.1 Dehalococcoidia bacterium
GGCAACGGCTGAACGCATCTCGCAGCCAGATCCGGTCGAAACCTTAGTCGCATCTAACTATCACGCCAGCATTGCTGTCTGACACCCAATACCACGAAGACGGCCCGGTTTTCAGTCACCACCAGTCAAGGAAAAGCGTTTGAAACCCGAAGCTAACAGCACAACCACTCCGGGAATCCTCGACCGGCTCGGCGCCGGAGAGCTGCTGGTCTTCGACGGCGCTACCGGCTCGTACCTGCAAGAGCACGGCCTCGAGCCCGGCGGCTGTCCCGAACTGATGAACGCAGAGCAGCCGGAGATTGTCCGAGAAATGGCCGCGCAGTATTTCGCGGCCGGATCAGACATGGTTCTGACCAACACCTTCGGCGCCAACCGCATCGGCCTGAAGCGCTATGACCTTGAAGAGCGCACGCGAGAACTGAACATCAAGGCGGTCGAGAACGCGCGAGCGGGCGCTCCGGAAGGCGGGCTCGTGGTCGGGTCGGTCGGCCCGCTCGGAGGGCTGCTTGAGCCGCTGGGCGATATCCCCGAAGACGCTGCCTACGATGCGCTGGCCGAACAGATCAGCGCGCTCGAAGAAGGCGGCGCAGACGGCGTCATTATCGAGACGCAGCTGGCACTCGAAGAGGTGACGCTTGCCATCAGAGCAGCGAAGGAGCACACCAGCCTCACGACGATGGCTACGATGGTGTTTGACAAGGGCCCGCGCGGCTACTTCACCATGATGGGCGTGACGCCTGAGAAGGCGGTGCAGGAGCTGGAGTCTGCAGGCGCGGACATCGTTGGAACCAACTGTGGCAACGGCATCGAGCGCATGGTCGAGATCGCAACGAAGATGCGTGCGGTGACGGACGGCTACCTTGCCGTGCAGTCGAACGCAGGCATGCCGACGTTGGTGAAGGGCGAGAACTGCTACCCGGAGACGCCCGAGTTCATGGCCGAGGGCTATCGCAAGCTGGCCGATCTGCCCGTGAACATACTCGGCGGCTGCTGCGGAACGAACGCCGCTCACATCAAGGCGCTGGTTGAAGCGGTAAAGCCGCAGGCCACCGCGGTGTAAAGTATGCCGATCCCGGCTAGATGCCAGAATCGGCTACATACATCTGCAGGTAACGGAGCCTGATGACCCAGACCGCACAGAAGACGAAGCGACCTTCCGTCAAGGAAACGATCAAGCGGCTCGGCGGCTGCATCGAGTTGATCTCGATGGACCCGCACTTCAACGACATCAGCGTCGGCCTCTTCCTTAAGGACAGGACGCTCACCGTCTGGTCCTACAGCCAGGTGCCGGGCACAGACGGGCGCATCGAGAAGATCCGGGACCGCATCGTGGCGCTTGGCAACCTGGAGGTTGTCGAGGGAACGACGGACCAGGCGAGGGTCCCGGCCGGCGACATCCTGATGCAGCCGATGAAGTTCATGTTTCGTGAGGCGGTCGACAAGGACCCGGACTCGCTGCCCTCAGGCCCGATCGAGGCACCCGACAACAAGTCGACCCTCACCTTCTCTGTCGAGGGCGAGCAACAGGACGATGCATACGTCTACACAGTTACCGCACATGGCGAGGCGCAGAGGCCCGAATCACGCGTCAGGGCGACTGTCGGCGGCTTCATGCGGTACGGCGGCTGCGAACGGCTGAGCCCGAGCACCTTCCGCTTCCCCGACGGTCAGCGGCACGACGGCTTCGTACGCCTGCTCCTGCCATACGCCCGCAACGTAAGCGCGGTCGAGAGAATGCTGGAAACGGAGGACATGGAAGGACAGATGACGACGCAGACGCTGGGCTTCAGCTCTACGTAACTCGCTTGATCTCCGGAATCTTTCGGGAGCGCAATCATGGCAACCAACGGACACAGCAACGGCAACGCACAGGCGGGCATGACGCCGCGTGAGCGGACGCTGAACGCTCTCAACGGCCTGCCGGTCGACCGGCCGCCCGTCGCCAACCCGACCAGCGTTGCCACGGTCGAGATGATGGACCTCGTCGACGCTCACTTCCCGGAGGCGAACCGCAACGCCGAGATGGACGCTCGGCTGGCGGCGACTGAGTACACAGAGTTCGGCTTCGACGCCATCGCTCCGTACTTCTCAATCATCCAGGAGTCGTCCGCCGTCGGCTGCGAGATGCAGTGGGAGCAGAAGGACAACTGGCCTACGGTGCGCATGACGAACCCGATCTGGAAGTCGTCGAAGGACGTGAAGGTGCCGGCCGACTTCCTGGACCACCCGGACATCGTGACGATCACCGACTCGATTCGGCTTCTGAAGCAGGAGTTCGGCGACGAGGTGGCGATCATCGGCAAAACGATGGGGCCGTGGACGCTGGCGTATCACGTGTTTGGCGTCGAGCCGTTCCTGCTTGGAACCGTCGACGACCCGGAGGAGACGGTTGCGGCGCTTGAGGCGTTGAAGGAGTTCACGACGCTGTTCGGGCAGGCGCAGATCGATGCCGGCGCAGACGCTCTGACCCTTCCTGACCACGCGACGGGCGACCTTGTGAGCGGCGAGTACTACCGTCGCTTCCTGATGGAGCTGCACCAGGAGTTCGCGGAAGAGATCAGCGTGCCGATCATCCTTCACATCTGCGGGCAGACAGTCGACCGCATGCCGTACATCGCGGAAACCGGCATGGCGGCGTTCCACTTCGACTCTCGCAACGACCCGGCTGAGGCGATGGCAGCAGTCGACGGCAAGATCAGGCTGGTCGGCAATATCAACAACCCGACGACCCTCTACGCACGAGGCCCGGCCGAGGTGCGGCAGGAGGTTTACCGGGCGCTGGATGCCGGCGTGCAGCTGATTGCGCCAGAGTGCGCGATACCGCTGAAGACCAAGGCCGAGAACCTGATCGAGATCCCGATCGCAGTAGAGGACTGGGCCGCCGAACACGGCATGGGGTGAGATCCGTCGTCCCGAGCGGGCGCGAGGGACCCGGGGTGGTGGGGCGATCCATCCGCAGTAGTCTCTGAATCAGCGGTCGGTAGGCACGCTCCGTCGGAGAGCAGCTTGACGGTACGTCGATCCCTACACCTCCCATCCAGGTCCTTCATTGCCATTCAGGACGAAGGTTGTGGCTCCACCTGAGAACATCTGCGTCCAAATTGGCTGCTCTCCCGGTCGCTTATCGGCAGTTCAGATGCCAAAATAGGGAAAGACACACACGTTTGACACGATTTCAGACGCGCGCGTCACCCGAACCGCACACGAAAACCGCAGAACAGTCCGAGACGGCACCTCCACATGTCAATTCAGCACGAAGGCCTGGCGAAAGAGTTTGAGTGGGTCACGAGGCCCGGCGAGCAGAAGCACATAGGCGAATCGATCGAAAAGACCGACCTCCTGATGCAGGAGATGGCCTACAACCTGATCGTCGGCGCCAACACCGAAGTAGACAGGCTCACGAAAGAAGCTCTGGACAAGGACTACTCGGCGAACAAGATCCTCGATGACGGCCTTCTCAACGGCATGGCGATCGTCGGGGTGAAGTTCCGGGACAACGTCATATTCGTGCCCGAGGTGCTGGTCGCCGCCCGTGCGATGAAGGCCGGCATGGCGCACCTCGAGCCCATCCTGTCGGCGTCCGGCGTCGAGCCGATCGGCACGGTCATCATGGGAACTGTGAAGGGTGACCTGCACGACATCGGCAAGAACCTGTGCATCATGATGCTCAGGGGCGCCGGCTTTGTCGTGCATGACCTCGGCGTCGACACAGCGCCGGACGAGTTCGCAGATGCGGTAGAGGAGCACGAGGCGCAGCTGGTCGGGATGTCGGCGCTGCTGACGACGACGATGCCGAACATGGGGCGCGTGATCAGCTATTTCGAGGATGTGGGTCTGCGTGACGAAGTCCGTATGATGGTTGGAGGCGCTCCAGTTACGCAGGAGTTTGCGGACGAGATGGGCGCCGATGGCTACGGAGAGAACGCGGTCGAATGCGTGGACAAGGCGAAAGAGCTGCTGGTGCTGCTGAAGGAGCTGAAGGCCTGACGCAGCAGGATGAGGCTGCGGCCGCCGAGCCTCGGGTGGATGCCGAGCGCTACCGGACGAGCATGGAGCGGCTGTTCGAGATCTACAGCGAGATCTCGCAGAAGGCGGATGAGGTGATGCAGAGCCGCTGTCCTTACAAGGATGCCCGCTCTCGCTGCACTGCTCAATTCGACTGCCGCAACCAGTTCTTCACGAAGGACCCGTCTGCAAAGCCGATCTGCGCCGGGAGCGACCGCATCGACTACCGGTCGGCGTGGGTGAACGGCGGAAGTGTCCCGTTTGAGTAATGTGGTGCCCGTGTTGGTAGGGGCGCCGCTTGCTGCGCCCGGTGACGCCAAAGGCGGCACGCTTGTCATCCTGAGCCTCTAAGAGTGGTGATCTCTGTCATCCCGAGCGTAGCCGAGGGATCTGACCTGTCGATATGAGGTCGCCATAGAGACTCCGGATCGAGTCCGGAATGACGGACGCCTGCTGACATCGCACAACCCAACATGCCGCTTATCCATGACAACGACGAGATACCGCTGACCGCCGGACGGACGCTGTTCGACTACGCCGACGACCTGGCGGTGCGCGTGCCGACTTCCTGCGGGCGAACCGGCGAATGCCACGAGTGCATCGTCGAGGTCGAACGTGGCACGAACGCCCTCAGCGACCTGACCGATGCCGAGACCTTCCTGCGCGGCAACTACCGTCTCGCCTGCCAGGCCGCTGTCCAGGACATCACCGCCGAGATCGAGTTCGCCGTCCTGCGCAGGCAGCCGCGCATCCTGACAAAGGGCGTGCAGCGGCAGGACATCGAGCCGCAGCCGCTCGTCTACCGCGAGGGCGACGACGTGATCTACCTCGGACCGGACGGACCGAAGAAGATCGACAGCTACCGCGGCCGTATTCTTGGCCTCGCAGCCGACCTCGGCACCACGACAGTCGTCATGAACCTGGTCGACCTTGAGACGTTCGAGACGATCTACACGGCGTCTTTCGAGAACCCGCAGCGGTTTGGCGGCTCGGACATCATGAACCGCATCTCGTACGATGGCGGCGAGTACCGGGGCGAGCTGCTGGCGGTGATGCTGTCGTCGATCAACTTCGAGATCGGCGAGATGGTGAAGAGCCTGAAGATCAGGCGGCGGCAAATCTACGAGCTTGTGGTCGTCGGCAACGCCACGATGCGGGAGATCTTCTTCGGCCATGATGTGCAGCCGATCGGTCAGAAGCCGTATAAGTCGCCGGTGGAGCTGGAGTTCCTGGAAGGCAAACGCAAGGACACGGCGCTGAACGTGCGCGCCGGCGATCTGGGCGTGCGGATTCATCCCGATGCGAACGTGTACGGTGGCCCGCTGATCGGCTCGCATGTAGGCGCAGATGTGACCGCCGACCTGCTGGCGATCGGGCTGGAGCAGCAGGATGAGCCGGTGATCCTGGTGGACGTCGGCACAAACACCGAAGTCGTCGTGGGCAACAGGGACCGGCTGCTGGCGGCTTCCTGCCCTGCCGGTCCGGCGTTCGAGGGCGGCGAGGTGACGTACGGGATGCCAGGTTATGACGGCGCGGTCGAGAAGTTCCGGTTCAACGGCGAGGACGAGGCGGAGATCGAGGTGATCGGCGACGTTGAGCCGACAGGGATCTGCGGTTCGGGTCTGATCGACCTGCTTGCGGAGCTGCGGCGAACGGATCGCATGAGCGAGCTGGGCCAGCTTCCTCCCGGCACAAACGAGTTTGTTTTTCATGGGGAGAATGATTTGTCGCTCTCTCGGAGCGACATATCGGCGCTGGCGCAGGCGAAGGCGGCGAACTTCTGCGGGCAGTCGATTGTGCTGCGGCAGTACGGGTTGCCGCTGGACGCGTACAAGGCGTTGTACCTTGCGGGCGGCTTTGCGAACTACATCGATGAGTCGAACGCCCGCGATATCGGGTTCATCGCCGGGATGCCGCTGGAGAAGATCGAGAAGGTCGGCAACGCCTCGCTGGAGGGTGCGACGATCATGTTGCTGTCGGGCCCGAAGCGGCGGGAGATGGAGGAGTTCGTGCAGCGCATCGAGCATGTGGAGCTGGAGACGACGCCGGACTTTTTCGATCTGTTTGTAGAAGGTTGCCAGTTCAAGCCGATGCCAGAGCCAGCGGCCGACCGCGTTTCCTGAGCGAAGCGCAGCGTAGTCGAAGGATCTCTGGTGCGCACAGCTGGTCCTGACAGGACGAGTTTTCTGTAGGGGAGACCCTTCGACTCCGCTCAGAGAACACAGCGAACCGGCGGCGGTGGACTAAGGCTTCTGGTAGGGGCGCTGCTTGCCGCGCCCGGTCCCGGCAGAGCCGGGACGTCCGTGTCGCGCACCCTTCACTTCGACTTCGCTCGGGGCAAGCTAGCTCAGGATGGCGGCTCTCCCCTCTCTCTTGACCGGGTGCCCTCCAGGCGCGGGATCGAGGGAGAGGGTGAAATCAGTCGTTCGGTGACAAGCCGTCCCGACGAGAGTCGGGACATCCCCTCTCTCTAACTCTCTCCCACAAGGGGAGAGAGGACAGCACCAACGCCCCACCCTCTAGCTATCACCCAGAGGCACCCAAGGGAGGCAGAATACCTTCGTCCCGAGCCTGCGCGAGGGACTCGGTGGGCGGGGCGACCCATCTGCAGTTGTCTCTGAATCAGCGGCCAGTCGACACGCGCCGCTGAAGATTGAGCTTGACGGTACGTCGAGCCCCACACCACACCGGGTCCTTCGCTGCCACTCAGGACGAAGGTACACCGCCCGCCCTTCCCTTCGGCTCCGCTCAGGGCAGGCTGGCTCAGGATGGCGGTCTTCCTTCTCCCATCGGGACAAGGTCCAGGATGAGGGAGAAGTGGTCTCACATTGGTAGGTCAGATCCCTCGCGTCCGCTCGGGATGACAATGTCGAGCGTCACTCTTCCCTTCGACTACGCTCAGGGCAGGCTAGCTCAGGACGGCGTCACTGCCGACCCTCCCTCTAACTCGCGCCCAGAGGGCACCCGAAGCTGGGA
>JANQEF010000237.1 GCA_028278465.1 Dehalococcoidia bacterium
GCCGCGCACGAGCGTGATCGCCGCTTCGTCCGATTGCTCCTGCCCGGCAAGGTGCCCGCCGCCGAGGCCGAGCGCCTTCGGCTTCATCTCCGTGCGGCCCAGCCGCCGGGTTTCCAACTCTGGCATCTTCTAGTCCTCTTGCGGGGTCGATTCGGTGAGATCGCCGCAGGATACGCGGTGCGGTTCCCTGCGGCGAACTTCCGGGTCGAGTACGTGGTCTGGCAGGGCGGAGCGCTCTTGAACCGATGTGTAGAGCGGGTGAAGGCATGCGGCGCCAGCTCTTGCAGTAAGCTACGCCGACGTCCGACCACCCCACGCCGCACCCATGCTAGACACGCAGATCCTCGACACGATCGCCAACATCGCGATCGCACTCGCCGGGTTCTCCGGTCTCGTCGTCGTGTTCCGCAGCCGCGGCGCCCGTTCATGGTCACCGACCGAGTTGCGGTTCCTGTGGTTCCTGATCGGCGACAGCCTCCTCGTCCTGCTGTTCGCCCTGCTGCCGTTCCCGATGTCCCTCGCCAACTGGTCCGAGGACACCATCTGGACCGTCTGCGCCTCGCTGCTGGGCACGTGGTTCATCGTGGGTGACCTGATCGCTCTGCGAGGAGAGCGCATAGACCGCCGGACCCAGCAGTCCAGGACCGTGCCGTTCGTTACACCGGCTCTCTACTTCATCTTCGTTTCCGCGCTCGCAATGGGCGTCGCGCTGTGGCTGAGCGCGTGGGACTTCGGCGTGCCCCGAGGGCAGGCGATGTACGTGTTCGGGCTCATCGTGCTGCTCGGCTTCGCAGCCTTCGAGTTCCTCTACTTCATCGGCCTCATGGCGCGCGACGACAAGGAGGCCTGAGGGGCGGTTCCGGCCTACCCGCGTCCGTGCAGAACAAGCGCCCACGCCAGGCAGCCGAAAGCGGTTGTCGAGGCGATCACCCTGACGAAATTCGACCTCGACCACCTCGACTCCTGGAACCGCTCACGCACGGCTATGACGTCGATCTCGTCGGGGTTTCCGGCCGCCTTGATGTCGTTGTTCAGCGGCACGTTGACGGCGATGGTGAGGATCGCGATGGCGATGTGGAGGCCGAGTGCCACGGCGATCCATGGCAGGACGGTGCGATGGTCTTCGCCGAGGTTGAGCGCCAGCGAAAGGATGTTGAGGGTGAGTGCGCCGACGAAGAAGATGAGCAGGAACGGGCCGACGATCGCCCTGTCGATCTGCTGGAAGGCGCCGACGAAGGTGCGGTCGTTGGTTCTGCCAAGGCCGGGCATGATCACGAACGAGTAGAGTTGGTAGACGCCCGCCCCGATCCCGGCGGTCAGCACCGCCGCCAGCAGGGTGGCTGTTCGAAGTCCCTCCATCTGGTCCCAGCCTTTCACTCACTCCCGGAACGGTGCGCCGGGCGAACTCGTCAGCGGTCGGATCTGGCGGCAGTTTAGCAGCGGGTCTGACGGTGGCGGCTGCAAGAGGGATCTGCGGCTTCGGTCCGTGCGCAGCTGACCGACGGAGCACATCCGCCGGTCGCCTTGCCCACTTGCTCGCAACGGCGCGGTTCCCGTAGGTTGCGCTCTGCGCGAACCCAAATAGAAGACCAGGAGAGCGGGATGACAGGATTTGCGAACCGAGTGAGAGAGTTGCACGAGGGCTTCAACCGGCGGGATTTCGAACAGGCCGCGTCCCTGGTGTTCGGGGACTCCGTGCCGTACATCAATCACGGCAACGGGCGGACCTTCACCGGCGCGAAAGAGTTCATGGGCTGGCTGAACGGCACGCTCACCATGTCTTCCGACATTCGGATAGTCGAGGCCCGGTATGTCGAGGTGGACGATCTCGTGGTGGCGCAGTTCAGTTCCACCGGCACTCAGGACGGCCCGTTCGCTTTCTTCCCACCGTCCAACAAGACGTTCAGGGTCGACGTGTGCGAGGTCTACCACCTGGGCGCCGACGGTAACGCCGTTGAGGCCCACCAGTACTCCGACGGTTTAGGTACGCTGTTGCAGCTGGGGCATATCGCGCCTCCCGACGGCTTTTAAGCTTGTGTGCTGGTGAGGTGGGTGAGCGCTGTTGAGGGATCGGGTCTCCGGTGTTTGCGACGCGGCTGGCTGTCGGGTCCGGCGGGGCGTTTCGGTTCGAAGGCCATGCGCTGGCCCTTCCGGTCGGGGACCGCTCGTAGCCTCGGCCGTTCGGGCCTACGGTAAGATGCCGCCACTATGCCGAGTGAACGTGTGCAGCGTCGGATAGACAGCCTGCTGGACGAGGCTGAGGCCGCGGTAGTGGACCGCGACTGGGCGACGGTGCGGGCCAGGGTCGAGTCTGTGCTCACGCTCGATCCCGACAACGAGGACGCGCAGTTCTACCGGGACGCGGCCGAGCGCGGCCTGGGTTCGGGTGACGGTGGTTCGTTGGGTGGTGACGGTGCGAGCGCGTCGGCTGTTTCCTCCTCAGATGGTGCTCCGGCCACGGCTACTGACGGCGGTCAGGCTGGCGCAAGTGCTTCGTCGGTCGGCGGCGCCACTGCTACGTCCGGTTCATCCGATGGTCAGTCCGAAGCCGGACTGACGGCTTCTTCTTCTTCTCCGACCTCCTTCGCTGCTGGTCGGTACGTGGTTGACCGGTTTCTTGGTGAGGGTGGTAAGAAGCGGGTGTTCCTGGCGCATGACGAGACGCTTGACCGGGAC
>JANQEF010000296.1 GCA_028278465.1 Dehalococcoidia bacterium
CGTCTCGTGCGGGCTTGCTGAGCCGTAGTAGCTGCCGACCAGCGTCTTCTGATTGCGCACAAGATCGACTAGGTTGATCCCGGCCGTCATGCCCTCGGGCGCGAGGCCGACCAGCACGCCGGTGCCGCCTTTACGCACCGAGTCCATCATCTGCTCAGTGGTGACCGCGGCGCCGAACGTATCGAACGCGAAGTCGACGCCGCCGTCTGTCAGCTCAAGGATCTTCTTCGCCGGGTCTTTGGAGCGAGAGTTGATCACGTCGGTTGCGCCGAACTTGTAGGTGAACTCGAGCTTGTGGTCGTGGATGTCGACGGCGATGATCCGCGATGCGTTGAGCAGCTTCGCTCCCTGGATGGCGTTGAGGCCGACGCCACCTGCGCCGAAGACAGCGACGGTCATTCCTGAGCGGATGTTTGGCTGGTTGATGACACCGCCGACCCCGGTGGTGACAGAACAGCCGATCAGGCACGCGACGTCCATAGGCACGTCGTCGCCGATCACATAGCAGGCCTGGTGCGGCACGACGATGCTCTCGGCGAAGACGCCAAGCTTTGCGAACTGGTGGACGTCGGCGCCGTCCGAGTCTTTCAGCCGGAAGGTGCCGTCGTACTGGCGCGTGCCGGTGAGGCGATTGGTGTCACAGATCTGCGGCGAGCCGGAGCGGCACGAGCGGCAGTGACCGCAGTTGGGCACGAACGAGAGGATGCAGCGGTCGCCGGGCTTGACCGATGTGACGCCGTCGCCTACCTCTTCGACGATGCCCGCGCCTTCGTGTCCGAGCACGATGGGCATTGGGAACGATGTCTGGCCGAGCATCACATGGTGGTCCGAGGCACAGACGCCCGCGGCAGCCATCCGCACCTTCACCTCGCCAGGCTTCGGCGACTCCTGTTCCAGGTCGACTATAGGCATAGCCACGTTGGGCTCGTATAGAACCGCTGCTTTTACCATTTGTTGTTCTTATTTGCTAGTCAGCTAAGGTGAATTGCGGAGTGTCGGTCGCGATGAAAACTGATCGTAACCTATGTTCTCTTGAGGAGCCGTGACCGATGGAGGCGCTACTGGGAGCCAACGAAAAGCGGGATGACCTTTCTGGCCATCCCGCTGTTGCTCAAAGAGTGTTGTCCTAGCTGGTCTGGATAACCGCTCCGGACTGGATCATGTTGGCGACCTGCGCCTTGATGTCCTTGACCTCCATGATGTGCGGGGAGGCGCCCTTCTCCTTCTTGTCCCAGAGGACGCGTCCGTCCACCGTCACGGTGAACACGCCGCTGGCGCCGGGCTTGAGGCTGATCGCCAGCGCCGGTCCGGCGGCCTGGAACAGCTCGCTGGCCATGTAGGCGGCAAGGTTGGCGTATCCGCACGGCACGCAGTACTCGATCTCGGCTTCCATCTTCCAGTCGGCCATAGTCAACCTCCGGTTCAAATTGCAGGTTCCGATTCGGACACCTTCGGTAATAGACGGTTCATCCTAACACGGCGACCTTTGAGGCCGATGTCACGCAGATGCCGGCAGGAGATCAGCCCGAGACGGCAGGTAGAGAGGATGGCGCGGCTCGCCCGTCCGGTTCAGGCCGAAGTGAAACGGCCGCACACTCAGTCGTCTTAGCAGCGTTCGCACCTCGTCTGCCCTGCCGCCTAGCAAACCGTGATTGCCCCACGCAGTCACGACCATGCCTGCGCCGAGCACGCTCTCAGCGATCATCTCATCGTTGCGGGGGCCGACAGGATCCGCCGCGGCCTGCAATGCGCTCGGCTCGGTCGCCCGCAGCGCGAACAGGTTCACCACGGAGAGTTCGCTCGCGCCCCAGCGGCTGGCGAACTGCCTGCACCGCCTGATCGTCGGATCGTCCGCCTCGGCGTCGGCGGTCGAAGGGTTGAGCATGATGAACAGACAGGGCCGATCCGCACCATGACCAGATCGAAGCCGGCGGGTGAGCCGGTAGCGATACCGCCCGCACTCGCTGAACAGCGCGGAATCGGCGGTGACCGACGTTGCGGATGATCTGCTAACACGCAAGAAGGTATACTCCGCGACTCCGCCCGATCACGCTTCCTGGCGTCGGGCGACCGGCCGCCCGGCCGGAGACGACTGGAGGTTTCAATGGCCCAGGTTGAACTGCGACAGGTTACACGCGAGGACGTTGCGCGGATTGGCGAGTGGCTCGAAGACCCGGAGGTTGCCGAGGCATGGTTCGGCCGCTACACCTACGGTGACGTCGCCCACCTGGGCTACGACCCGGCGGCGATGGTCAACGCCACGCAGGCCGAGTGGGATGAGGTGTTCCACGACCCGCACCACCAGCCGCATCGCGACATCTTCTCGATCTACACGCTCGAGGACGAACACGTTGGCGAAGGCCAGCTCTCGATCGACGAGGCACTGGGAGACGCGCAGCTTTCCGTGCTGATCGGCCGCAAGGACATGTGGCACTCCGGCCTCGGCACCGCCGCGGTGCTGGCGATGCTGGAGCACATCTTCGAGCACCTGCAGCTGCACCGGGCGTGGGTCGACGTGCCCGAGTACAACATGGCCGCAAGAGGGATGTTCGAGAGCATCGGGTTCCAGCACGAGGGCACGCTGCGCCAGAGTCGGCCGCATGAGGGAGCACGCCACAACTCGGCAATCCTGGGGATGCTTGTAGACGAGTATGAACGCCACTACCCGGACGGCGTGACCAGCCACGTCATCGACTGGGACAAGCAGCGGATCTAGGCTTTCCCGGCCTCCGCCAGCGCAGGCCCGAGGACGTCGAGATACTTCAGGGCCGAGCCGGTGTTCAGCAGCACCACCCTCTCGTCTCGCCCGACTTCACCTGACTTAAGCAGCTGCTCAAGCGCAGCGAGGGTCGCTCCGCCCTCCGGCGCGGCGAAGATCCCCTCGTGCGCCGCCATCCGACTGACCGCCGTCACCATGCTGTCGTCGTCAACCGTCACCGCGGTCCCGCCACTCTCCCTGACAGCCCGCAGCACCAGGAAGTCACCGACAGCGGCGGGCACGCGCATGCCAGCAGCGAGCGTTTTCGGATCGGGGAACGGGTCGGCGAACTCTTTATCTTCCCGGTAGGCAGTGACTATCGGCGCGCATCCTTCCGCCTGCACGCACACCATGCGCGGACGCTCAGAGCCGATCCAGCCCAGCGCTTCCATCTCGTCGAGCGCCTTCCAGATGCCAACGATGCCGGTGCCACCGCCGGTCGGATAGACGATCACATCCGGCACCTCAAATCCCAGCTGCTCGACGATCTCGTAGCCCATCGTCTTCTTGCCTTCGGCGCGATACGGCTCACGCAGCGTCGAGACATCGAACAGGCCGTGCTTTTCCGCCGCTTCGCCGGACAGCTTTCCGGCGTCCGTGATGAAGCCCTTCACCAGATTGAGCTGAGCGCCGTATGCAACACACTCGAGCTGGTTGGCGCTCGGCGCGTCTTCTGGCATGAAGACGTGCGCTTCCATGCCAGCTTTGGCAGCGTACGCGGACATGGCGCCCGCCGCGTTGCCAGCCGACGGCATGGTGAGCTTTTTCAGCCCGAGCTGGTGCGCCACCGAGACGGCTGCGGAGAGGCCACGGGCCTTGAACGAGCCGGTCGGGTTGACGCCCTCGTCCTTGATGAAGAGCCGTTCCATCCTGAGCGTCTCTCCGAGTCGGCCGGCATGGAAGAGCGGTGTGAAACCTTCACCCAGCGTGATGATGCTCTCCGGCCGCTCGACCGGCATCACCTCTTCATAACGCCACATGTTCGCAGCGCGGCCAGGCAAGGCGTCCGGCGTCAGCGTCTTAGCGGCGTTTTGCAGGTCGTAGCGGGCGTAGAGCGGCTTGCCGTCGTCGGGACAGAGCCGCATCG
Source organism: Dehalococcoidia bacterium (assembly GCA_028278465.1). GTDB lineage: Bacteria > Chloroflexota > Dehalococcoidia > Lucifugimonadales > Lucifugimonadaceae > JAJCYX01. The sequence continues at coordinate 3,846 of JANQEF010000296.1, forward strand.
GCTCCCGGTGCGAGTAGGTCTTGCCGCAGAGCGTGCATTCGAGATGGGTGATGTGAGACGGCATGAGTTCTTTTGTGAATTCGGCGATTGAGAAAACGGGCTGAACGTGAAGCTCGGCCGCTGACAAAGCGCAGGGAATGTTAACCCGCGAAGCGGCACCGAATCTGCGCCATCGCGCTACTGTTCAGACTGCGCTTCCCTCTCAGCCAACACCGCCGCCGCGTCGATCGGCACCGGACGCCACGCCACACGACGTGGCACAAAGCTACTGTCGATCGCCTGCCGCAGGCTGCTGCCGTCTGCGTCGAGCAGCCAGAGCGCGCCCGTGACCCGGTCGACAACCGCCGCTTCGGAGTTGTCCGGCGCCCAGGCTGCGAGGTACGCCTGAAACGGCATCGGGATGAAACCGACAATTTCGCCGGTTTCGCTATCGAGTACAACGAGGCTCTGGTCTCCGCCACTGTCGTTGTCAACCGCCAGCACGAAGTCGCCGTCATCCGACCAGCCGAACGCCGAAAGGCCAGCTCGCCCGAGAAGCCCCGGTGGCCAAGAGCCGTCGGCAGCCACCACGCTGATGTCGACGTCGGAGGCGCTGCGGGAGTTCGTGAAGATGATCTGTGAGCCGTCCGGCGACCACCAGGGGAGCAGGTGCAGGACCTCGTCGTCATCAGACAGCTTCGTGGTGTCTTCGAGCGTCAACGGTTCGATGTTGCCCTGGTCGTCCGGCTGCGGCAGGTCAGCGACGTGCACCTGCCAGTTCGGTTCGGTCGTGACCACGAAAGCGATCTTCGTGCCCTCCGGCGATATGGCGGGCATCGTGGAACCCTCCGGGATATCGATGAGCTGCCGGATGTTGCCGGTCTCGATGTCGATGTCGTAGACCTGCAGCGTCCCGGTCACATTCGAGGCGTATGCGAGACGACTGCCATCCGGCCACCAGGCCGGGGCCAGCTCGATGCCGGCATCGACGTCCAGCTCGTCGGAGAGCGACAGGATGTCGGCGTTCTCAAGATCGATCAGCAGGATCCCGGCGTCTACAGCGCTCGAGACCTCGATCGCCAGCAGGTCGCTGGAGCGGTCGCGAATCGTCACGTCGGCCGATGCGGTCAGCTCCGACAGGTTTCCGGCCGCGCCCGCAGGAACCGTGGCAATCACGGCGCCGGGGAACTCGCCTGTCTCGAACCCGGCGGTGAAGATACCGCTACTGACCGTTCCGCCGCCGTCCGAGCTCCAGAAGATGTCGACGCCGTCGATGACGTTGCCGAACTCATCGAGCACCGCAGCCTGGAACGGGTTGCTTGCGCCGACGGGGATCGAGTCTGTGAGCGGTGTTAGGAAGATCTCAGTAGCGACGCCGGGCAGGATGTCGACTTCGACCTCGGTGTGCGAGCGCACTCGCTCCAGTTCCCCGATTGCCATGAGCAGCGGACCCGTCGCAGAGACGGCCGCCCCGGCGGGTGTGAAGACTCCCTCCGCGGTCACCTCGCCGTAAGAGTCGTCTACGAGCTGCCACTCCACCGACTCCAGGTCCAGCTCGTTCCCGAAACGGTCGAAGGCCTGCGCCGTGAGCATCACAGGCGTGCCAACAGCCGCCTCGTCGGGAGTGGCGGTCACGTCCACACGGTCGAGGATGCCGGTCGTGATGTTGCCGGGAATGGTCCGCGTAAGCGTGTCCTGCCCGACGCTGACGCTCACTTCGACAAGCGTCTGCTCGGACTCGGTTGGCAACCTTCCCGCACGGAACTCTCCACCGGCCAGCACGGCATCGACTCCGCCGCGGGTTACGGTCCACTCGACGTCCGGCTCTGGCAACACATGTCCCTGCCGGTCTGTGGCGATCACGTCGATGTCTACCCTGCTGTTCACCCGCAGGTTGATCGTCGGCGGCTCGATGTTCAGAAAGTGAAGCGGTCCGTAGACGATCTCGACCGGCAGTTCGAGGCTGGCCGTCTCGCCCAGGCGTTCATATTCGACGGTGACGGCATCGGTGTGCACGCCGACGTCAGGTCCGGCGATGAATGTCCCGTCATCGAGAACCTCGCCCACGGATTCCTCCGATGTCCAGACGAACGGCGCGTCCGGCACCGGGTTGCCCAGCGCGTCGAACGCCGATGCCTGGAACTGCTGCCGCTCACCGCTCTCAAGAACCACCCTCGACGGTTCGACGGTGATCCATCCAGCCTCGCCGGGCTCCAGCGAAACTTGCCGCTCCGACAAGGCTGTGGAGCTCCCTCTCGACGCCGTCAGCCGAACGGTGAAGTCACGTGCGTCCTGGTAGGTGTGGGTCGGCGTGCGGTCGGTGCTGGTGGCGCCGTCCCCGAACTCCCAGAGGAATGTGACGTCTTCCGACTCCTCAACAGGAGTGAAGCTGATCTCGTGCGGGACAGGGCCGCCGTCCGAGGACGTCGTGAAGTCGGCTACCGGCGGCGATAAACTGCAGGCAGCGGCGGCGAAGATCGCTGCGAACAGCCCCGTCGACATGAGAAGCCGATTCCGGACGCGCAGGACAGGACCGGCTATCGAACGCAGGGAGGGATTTGGCTGGTTCAGGCTTGGAATAGGTCGGGGTCCGTGGAGTTCGTGAAACAGGACTGCTGGCGTCCACTTTATTGGAATCGATTGCCGGGCGTTGATCGGCCGTTTCGGGCCGACTACCGGCAGTTGCCGCTACCTGCCGGGATGTACGAGACCTGCCGCCGCAAGGGATTGCGCTGGCGGGCGATCGCGACCGGTCCGGTAGTGAGAACACACATCCAACGGTGGTTTCACTGTGTGCCGCCCCATCAGCCGGTCGTGGTGTATCCCCTGAACCGGACACCGCCGGCCATAGATAGAGTCGATCTCACCAGGGCATGGCTTTGCCGCCTCGATTGGACGGTTTGCGAATGGTCCGGCGCTCCCCTCATCCGCCGGCACAACGTGAGGAGACTATGGCTGCCACAATTCTGGTGGTTGACGACGAGCAAGACATCCTTGAGCTGGTTGCGATGCGGCTTGAGATGGCCGGATACCGCACCGTGCTGGCCGCCACCGGCGAAGAGGCGCTGCGGTCGTTCTTCGTCGAGCGCCCCGATCTTGCAATTGTCGATATCGATCTGCCTGTGATGGACGGCATCGAGCTGTGCTCCCGGATGCGGGAAATGTCCGATATCCCCGTGATTTTCCTATCGGCCATGGGCTCCGAGACGGACCGCGTGAAGGGGCTGCAGGCCGGCGCGGACGACTACATCGTCAAGCCGTTTGCCAGGGACGAGCTTGTGGCGCGGGTCGAGGCCGTTATGCGGCGGGCGACGATGCCTGCGATGAGAGGCGGCGAAGACTCCTATATCGATGCGCAGCTGACAATCGACCACCGCGCCCATATCGTTGCTGTCCGCGGCAAAGAGGTTGCGCTGTCGCCCCTCGAGTACCGGCTTCTCACTTCGCTCGTCAGGCACTCAGGACAGGTTCTGAGCCATCACCAGCTGCTGGACATGGCCTGGGGACCGAACGCCACCGAAACCTCGCCCGACAGCGTGCGGCTCTACATCTCCTATCTGCGAGCGAAGATCGAGCTCAACCCGAAGCGGCCGGAGCTGATCGAGACGGTCAGGGAGTTCGGCTACCGCTACGTCCGGCCCGCTTACTACGAGCAGTCCGAAGCGCAGGCGGCCTGATTCGCCGCCGTCCCGTGTGCCGATCCGCCTGATAGCTGTCCTAAGCGGCTATTTGTCCGGGCGCTTCGTCGACTGACGCCGGAGCCGTTGAGAACGGGACGACCGTAAGCGGCAGCCTGACGGTGAACTCCGAGCCCTCGCCCGGCCTGCTCTTCACCGACACTGTCCCGCCGTGCAGCTCGACGAGCGCTCTTGTGATGGCCAGGCCGAGGCCCGTTGAACCGGGCTGGCGGTCGCCGTTGTGATTCAGCCGGGCGAACCGCTCGAACAGTTTCGGCTGGTCCTCGACGCTGATTCCCACGCCGGTGTCCTTCACCGAAACGGCAAGGCTGTCTTCGTCAACCCGGGCGTTTACCGTGATCTCGCCACCGTCCGGTGTGTACCTGTGAGCGTTCGTAAGCAGGTTCGTGAACACCTGGCCAATCCGAACACGGTCGACGTACATCGTCGGCAGGTCTCGCGGCACATCGAGTATCACCCGCTGACGCTTGCTCTCGAAGTCCTTCGATGTCGACTCTGCAAGCTCTGCGATCAGCGCGCCGACGTCCACATTGCCGGGCTCCAGCTCA
>JANQEF010000315.1 GCA_028278465.1 Dehalococcoidia bacterium
CGTTGTAGTTGTAGATCAGCCGCCAGATTTTCCACTGACCAGCCTGGCGTTTGCGGTACACGTGCACCCAGGTAATCGGCCTGCGGTCAGTGTCGCCGGTTTCCAGGTTAGTCAGGTCGATGTTCGACATTCCGCTGGCGTAGGCAAGGTCATCGCGTATCTCGATCTCGCCGGGTTCTGCGTCGATGCTGACGCGAAGACGGGATAGGAACTCGCGCTGGTGGCCGAGCAAGTCCGGTTTGCCGACGATCGATTGTCCGAAAGCCGGCATCACCACAATGTCTTCATCACAGACGTCGGCCAGCAGATCGACGTCCGATTCCGTGTGGGCCCGTTCATAGATCCTCAGCAGGTCCATGATGGCCTGTTGATCCGAGGTTTTTTTCAACCCTCCCAACCCAGCAGCTCTTCGGCGGCGTGCATCAAGTAGCGCTGGTTTTCGACCGGCGACTGCACATGGATGTCCTGCCACTGCGCCAGCGAATCGGCCGTCAGCGCCCGCTTGATCGCCTCGACCGCGTCATTGCCCGAAACCGCTGCCGTCTCGCCGCTCGACTGCGCCGCCGACCGATCGCCCTGCACGACCGGGAAGCCGAGGCGTACGGTTGCGGTCTGAATCAGCCGGTCGCGAGCGAACTCCTTGCATACGATCTCGCCAAGGTGGCACGCCAACAGCGGCACATCGTCGGTAGGCGGCAAACTGCGCCACGTCTCGGTGACGGTCAGGTTCTCCTCGTAGTCTGCGAAGAGCTTCAGGCTGCTCACGTAGACGCAGCGCTTCACGCCAGCGCCCGACGCGGCCTGCAGCAGGTTGTAGAGCTGGCGGGTCGAGTGGTCGACGATGGCGCCCGGGTCGGTCGGCTCCCGGTTGTAGCCGAAGACGACCAGCGCGTCGTGTCCCGCCACCAGCTCGTCTGTCGACTCGTCGTGGCCGATGACGGTGTCGTACGGCAGCGGCGTGGACAGGTGCCCGTCGTCGCCGAGCGCCGCCGCAAGCTGTTCGCCGAGCCACCAGTCGCCGTCGCGAATGAGGATCTTCAATTTGCGTTCCGTTGCTGGAGTGTTTTGCGTGCCGGTATCTTAGCGCGAGTTTCCGTGCTCGCGGCGGTTGCCGACGACCGGGCAAGCGATGAGCAGAAGCTGCTCGTATCAGTCGGTGTAGCGGCAAAGACACTTCGAAGGCGGACCTCCTGATTATCAACCGAAAACGCGTCCTCTCAGCGCTTGCACTGGCGGCGACAATCATCATCGCCGCGTGCAGTTCTGGCTCGGAACAGCCTTCGCCAACCCCGGCTGTGCCGCCGACGGCAACGCCGCTCTCATCGGTTGTCAGCGGTGCTGCTGACGGCCGCACATCTCTCCGCTGCGAAGGGTGCCGAGAGGTGCAAGTGGTCGAAGTGATCGGTCCCGACACTGTCCTCACCTCCGATGGCAGGTACAGGCTCTACGGGGTGTTCGTCGCACCCGAAGAGGAGAACTGCGTGACTGAGGCGACTACAAGGCTGATGCAGCTGGCGTCGGGCAGCGTGCGCCTTGAGGCTGGACCCGTTCCCACCGACTCCGGCGGCACGCCGATCCGCTACATGTACACGCAGGCCGGCGACTCGATAGACGAGCTGTTCATCAGCGAGGGCATCGCGCGCTTTTCGGCGTTCGATGGCCCGCACTACCCGTGGCTGCTGATCACGGCCGAGAACGCACGCAGGGCTGGCGCTGGCTGCATCTGGGAAAACTTCCGGCAGCAGTTCCCGGGCCGCACGCCGCGTCCGCCCGGCGCCGTCAACTAGACGGGCGGCTAGCCGCGTTTTCGTTGCTCGATTCAACGCCGCCCAAAGAACCGGACTAGCTGCGAATCGCGCTGAGCCGTCACCCACTTGCCAGTCTCCGCAGTCCTTCGATCCAACACCTGCTGAACCTCCCCACCTGCTTGATTTCCCGCTACGCCCGATGCAACCTGTGTCGGCACTTGACCACCAAGAACCTGAACACGCCGCGCCGCACAGCAACCACAACGGGACCGCCACATGACAACCGACTCGAAACGACCCAACATCCTGCTCATCATGTCCGACGACCTCGGCTACGAGGCCATCGCCTGCAACGGCGGCACCTCGTACGCCACGCCTCGTCTCGACAACCTCGCCGCAACGGGGATGCGCTTCGAGAACGCCCACGTCATGCCGCTCTGCACGCCAACCCGCGTCGCCCTCATGACCGGCAAGTACAACTTCCGCAACTACATCGGCTTCGGCCTCATCGCTCCCGACGAGGTCACCTTCGGCCACCTGATGTCGGACGCCGGCTACAAGACCTGCATCTCAGGCAAGTGGCAGCTCTACTCCTACAACCCGCCGGACGAGATGCCGGAGATGCGCAACAAGGGCCAGAGGATCGAAGATGCTGGCTTCGACGAGTTCTGCGTCTGGCACGCGCACCACACCGAGGAGAAGGGATCACGCTACAAGGACCCGATCATCTACCAGAACGGCGAGTTCCTGGAGGACACGAAGGACAGGTACGGCGACGACATCTTCGCCGACTACATCGTCGACTTCGCAGCGCGCAACCAGGACGATCCGTGGTTCGTCTACTGGCCGATGGCGCTGACTCACAGGCCGCTTGAACCGACGCCGGACTCGCCGGAGTACGCCGACTTCGACCCGCCGTCCAACCAGACGCTCGGCGGCAGGACATGGGATGAGCTGGAGGAGTGGCCGGACGATGCGAAGTTCTACAAGGACATGGTGGAGTACCACGACAAGCTGATCGGCAGCGTCGTGGACCGGCTGGAGGAGCTCGGCCAGCGCGAGAACACGCTCATCATCTACCTGGGCGACAACGGCTCACCGGCCGAGGTTTGCTCAATCATGCACCACCACACAGAGGTGTGCGGCGGCAAGGGGCTGACAAAGGACCGCGGCACGCACGTCCCGCTCATCTGCAACTGGCCGGGCATGATCCCGGAGTCGGTGGTGCAGTCCGACCTGATCGACAACTGCGACTACCTGCCGACGATTCTCGAGGCCGCCGATGTCCCGGTGCCCGAGGGTTACGTGATTGACGGCCGCTCTTTCCTGCCGCAGCTGAAGGGCGAGACCGGAAACCCGAACGAGTGGCTGTTCTTCCACTTCGAGCCGATGAGTGGCCGGAACGTCCGTCCCGCAGCGCGCTTCATCCGAGATCATCGCTGGAAGCTGTACGAGGACGGCCGGCTGTTCGACCTCTCAGAGGACCCGGAAGAAGAGGCAGCCATCTTCGACGAAGGGGACAACGCTGATTCTGGCGCAGTACGCCAGCGGTTGGAGCCAGTCTTCGCGCAGATGGTGAGGTAGGGGAGAGGTTGATTCCCCTCCCAGCCTGGGAGGGGAATTGTCATTCCGGACTTGATCCGGAATCTCTCCGGCGCCCCTGTGTCAACAGTCAGATCTCTCCCTTCGGTCGAGATGACAAACATCCTCCCTCCCAGCTTGGGAGGGACGGGTGCCCGCCTGCGGACGCGAGTGGGTCGTTGACCTCCTCTCCCAGCGGGAGAGGATTGAGGTGAGGGAGAGGTTTCCTCGTTGTCATCCCGACCGAAGGGAGAGATCTGACTGGTCAATGTGAGATCGCTCGAGAGATTCTGAATCAAGTTCAGAATGACAGACTGCTACCTCTCAACTCCTCAATGTGAAGCCACTTCTCCCTCATCCTGCACCTTCTCCCGCTGGGAGAAGGGAGATGTCACCGACTCTGCTCAGGGCAAGCTAGCTCAGGATGGCAGTCTTGCCGCCGTCCCAGACCTGATCCTTCGATCCGTAGTCCGCGTCCTGCCGTAAGGTGTGGATATGGCCAAGAGAGCTTTCAGACTACTCGTGACAGCGGCGGTCGTTCTCACCTTCGCCGCCTGTTCCTCTGAAGGATCAACATCGACGCCGGCCCAGGAAGAATCGCCTGAGGTCGCGGCGCTCAACGCCGCCGCGCGGCTGTGGAATGAAACGGAACCGGCCGAATACCAGTACGTGATCAACCGCCGTTGCCTGAACTGCACTCCGGCGGTGGCGGGTGAGTCTGCTCTTGTAAAGGTGGAGGCTTCAGGCGAAAGCCGAATCAGCCCGCTCCAGGAAGGATCAACAACCAGTGACCTCACGATTGACGACGCGTTCGGATGGCTCAGAGGCTTCATCGATAGCGAGCTGTACGTTCGCCGAGAAGTTACATACGACTCTGGCTACGGCTTCATCGCAGACGTGCTCATCATGGATCCGCTGGGTCATGGCTGGCGGGTCGAGATCACCGATTTTGAAGTGCTCGGCGGGTAGTTGACCCGGGAGCGAGGAACCTGTCATTCCGGACTCGTTCCTGGATCTCCAAACCAGCCCGCGCTCACTAACCCCGGTCGAATAGCCTTGCCAGGATGACCTCCAGGTCTCCGCCCGTCACCCGCGCGTCAGAAACAACTCCTGACGAAGCCGCCTCGATCAGCTTCGACGCCGCGTCCTTGCCCGCAAGCGGCACCGTCACCTGCTCAACGGTCACCTCGCTGTCGTCGCCAGCCTCCTGCGCCACCTCCAGGACCAGGCTTCTCTCGATCCCCGCCGTGGCGATCAGCTCCTCGATCGTGCCCTCATACAGGATCTCGCCGTGATCGATCAGGATCGCCCGGTCGCACACACGCTCGATGTCGGTCACCTCATGGCTCGCCAGGATCACCGTCACCTGTTCCTCCTCCACCAGCGTGCGGATCAGGTTGCGAATCCGGGACTTGGCGATGATGTCGAGGCCGACCGTCGGCTCGTCCAGGATCAGCAGGCTGGGGCTGTGGATCAGGCTCGCCAGGATCTCGCCGCGCACCCGCTGCCCCAGGCTTAGCTGTCGCGGCGCCCGGCTCAGTAGGTCTTCTAGCTCCAGGATTCGACTGAGCCGTTCGAGCCGCTCGTGGAAAACGTCGTCATCCACGGAATAGATCAGCTTCAGGACACCCATCGAGTCGCTCAACGGCGCGTCCCACCAGAGCTGTGACCGGTGGCCGAACACCACGCCGATATCGCTCACAACCGTGGAGCGGTTCTTGCTCGGGCTCAGTCCGCCAACCGTCACCTGGCAGCTCG
>JANQEF010000020.1 GCA_028278465.1 Dehalococcoidia bacterium
CTAGCGCTCCGAGCCCTCTCTTTTCGAGCTCTGCCGCAGTTCGCTGCGGGCGTCTCTATTCGTGGTCTGCGCGGCCGGAATGTCCCGTTGCGCGACAACCCGTTGTGGCCTTTTTGATGGTTTATTGACGTTGTCTCCGTGCAAGTTGATCACGCGGGCAGGCAGGTCTCGTAACCTTGCCGAGCGCTTCCTCCCGGCCGGATCGTCTGGACGTCTGTGGAAGCGGTATGCCCGAACAGACTGCACGGACTCTGACGTTGAACGCGCAAGAATCATCAGAACCGCCTGCTGGCGGAGTGACTGCAAACAAAGTCACAGGCTCCTCGACCGGCGTTATCGGAACCAAGCTGCCGCCGGTCATCTGCGTCGCCTCTAACGACGGCGTGTGGGCGAACCTGCTGGCCCAGAACCTGGCAGCACGCGGCGCCTCGACCATCCAGTGCGATGTGCACGGCCTGAGACGCCAGGTCTCATCGATCGCAGATGGCTCATGGATCGTGATCGACGGCGGCTGGCCGCTGGTCGAATTGCAGAGCGCCATCGAAGAGCTCAAAGCCGTTCTCGACAGCCCGCGCGTCAACTCGGTGATGGTTGTCGACAAGCTGATCGGCCTGCACCAGCTAGAGTCGTTCAAGCCCGATATGACGATCAACCGGACGCCCGACATGCGGGTGCTGGTCCGCGACCTGCTTTCAGTGTTCCAGTCTCACGCCGAAAGCCAGGCCGAGCAGGTCGCCTCAAAGTAGCTCCCGGCGCCATTTACCTGCGAACGACAGGGTGCCGCATCGCCGGATTCAGCCTCTAAACGCGCATCATCGGCGCGCTCGTGATGACCTCAAAGGTCAACCGTCAGTAGCCTCCTGATACCTCATCCGGCGCTGATCTCATGCCAAACTCGGCGCTCGGCGCGCCGTGAGCGTCGCCGAAGCCCGTCCGTTCACACTCCTGTCATGGAGTCTTGAAAAACCCTCTGCTAGAGTCCGCTCGCCCGATTCGGAGCTTCGAGGAATCGCCCTCCAGACACCACGCATGAGCAACAGCACCCGAGAGATAGTCGTTATCGGCGGCGGCACCGGATCTTCGGTGACTCTGACCGGCCTGCGACGGCATGACGTCAACCTGACCGCCATCGTGACCGCGTTCGACAATGGCGGCAGCTCCGGGCGGTTGCGTGATGAGTTCGGGCACCTCTCTCTCGGCGACATCAGGCGGTGCCTGATCGCCCTTGCCGAGGACTCGGCGGACACCGAGGCGTTCAGGCAGGCGACGCAGTACCGCTTCAGCCCTGACAGCAGCCTCGACGGCCACAACCTCGGCAACCTGTTCCTGTCTGCGCTAACCGTGATGTACGACGACATCGAGGTAGCGGTGCAGATGGTCTCCCGCATGCTGCGGACAACCGGCCAGGTCGTTCCGGTCTCACTGCAGCGGGCCGACCTGTGCGCCGAGCTGGTAGATGGAAGCGTGCTGCGCGGCGAGTCGACTATCGACCTGAGACGTTTCGACCCGCCGCCGATCAGGCGCGTCTACCTCGACCAGGCCGTGGAGCCGAACCCGCGGGCCATCGACGCGATACGCAACGCCGATGTGCTGGTGCTCGGTCCCGGCGACCTCTACACCAGCATCGTGCCGAACCTCCTCGTGGACGGCGTCGTCGACGCGATCCACGACTCATCTGCCACCACCGTCTTCGTCTGCAACCTGATGACCAAGCACGGCGAGACGGACGGCTTCACGCCGCCGGACTTCCTGCGTGAGATCAGCAGCTACCTCGGCGATGTCTCCGTCGACGTGGCGCTTATCAACAGCGAGCTGGTGCCCTCAGAGGTACAGGACGTCTACTCCGATGTGAAGGCGAAGCCGGTGGAGCTGACAGACGCCATGGGCGCTGACCTTGCCAGGTGGTCGAAGCGGCAGGCCATCGCTCCGCTCACACAGGTGCTTGTCCCGGAGGACGAAGGCCAGTTGCGGGTGCGACACGACCCGGACAGGCTCGCCGCAGCGATCCTCGACGTGGCGGACGAGGCCGAAACGGCACAGTCCCACACGGAAACCGGTAGCGAGATAGCACAGGTTGCAGACTAACCCGCCATACAGGGTTGCTCTTCATCCGAAAGCTGTCAGAATGGCGCCCCTCAACGCCCGGATCGCTTCAGCGCGTCGGGATACAGCTAGCCTGCCCGAAGCGCCCTCTACGACGCCCGCTGGCAGACGCCGAATGAGCTCCCGGAAGATGTTCACATACCTGCTCGGCGCGGTGATCGCCGCCGTCATCGGCATCGTCGCCGGGTTCTCCATCGGCACCGGCTGGCGCGCCTACACCGTCCACGGCGGCAGCATGGAGCCGCACTACCAGCAGGGCGACCTCATCGTCACATCCGCGCTCGATGCCCGCAGCGCCGAGCCCGGCCAGATCATCGTCTTCACCGCCGACTGGGCGTCCGAGAGGTACAACCAGCGCGTCGTGCACCGGATCATCGCCGTCGGATCAGCGGATGGCGTGCCCTTCGCCTACACGCGTGGCGACGCCAACACGATCGACGACCCGCAGCCGGTCGACCTGACCGCGAGCAGCGTACGCGTTGTGCGGTTCAGCGTTTCGAACGGCGCGTTCTGGCTTGCACAGCTGACAGCGCCTTACGCTCTGGCAGGGTTCGTCGCGCTGCTCGGGCTGGCAGCGACGACGGTGCTGATGAAGACCGGTCTGCCGCTGCCCGGTCTGCGCAGGGCCAGGCAGCTTACGCCCGCAGCGCCTGAGCGCCATGTCGTGGAGCAGCGCGAACGGGCGTACTAGAGCCCGGTCTGCCGGCCTGCACGCCTCATCATGTAGAAGCCGCCGCCCAGCATCAGGATCGCCAGCGCGATCGGCAGCAGCATCGTCCACGGCGGCACACCGGCGCGAGAGCTGTCGCCCCCGCCACTGTCGCCCGGCGCTCCCAACGCCGCGAACGGGTTGCCTTCCTGCATCTGGACAGACGTCTGCACCGGCTCTGTAGTGATCTCGCCGGAATCTACAGCGGCATGGAACTGCCGCGCCGAAGTGCGGTACGCGACCGCCGGGTCGCGGCCCTCCGCGGCAGCGATCACCGTCACATTGGCGCCGCTCGACGCCTCCGGAACCGCGAGCTCCACCGCTGCATTGGTGCCGCTCGGTGTCCAGTAGGCGTAGCTCGTGGAAGAGTCCACAAGCTCCACCTGCACCAGTAGATCTGCGTCGACCCCGTCTGTATCCACCTCGACGAACGAGCCGGAGAAGCCGACAGACGACGACCTCGGCACCATCGCCGGGAAGTCGTTCAGGGCGACGCGGGCCGCCGGGTGAGCGGTGCCGCCGATCTCACCGTCGTTCGCCGGGTTCCATGTGCGGTCGCCGTCTAGGTCATCGAAGAAGCCGTGCTTGATGAAGATGTCGTCGATCTGCGCCTGCGTGGCATCCACGACGCCGTCGCCGTCCACGTCCTGCCCCGCAAACGCGTCGGAGAGCCTGTCGTAGAGCTCCTGGACCGTCGAGATCGGCTCGGCCTCCGCGCCCCAGCCCGAAGTGACGACACGCAACACATCCTCCAGCTCGAGGTCGATCGGGTCGTCGTCGCCACTCGCCGGGCGTCCCGGCGTGGCGTTGACATCACTGAACTGCAAGCCATCCGGCGCCGCCACGTAGAAAACGCCTGTCTGGCCGGGGCCGAGCGATTCAGGTGTGACCGCAGTGACCTGGCTGAACACCGTTTCGCCGGCAGCGCTTAGCAGGTTGATCGTCACCTCGGGGCTGCGCGTCACCCTTGTGCCGGTGTTCCTGACGCGGCCGATGGCGAAGTTGCCTGTGCCGGCGTTCAGCGCCGACACCGACTCAACGTCCAGCCCAACCGGTCCGCCAGAGTAGTCTTCGGGCCCATCCTCGAAGTCCAGCAGCAGCCCGGCGAGCGTGAACTCCTCCCACCAGCCGACCGCCTCCCACGGCTTCCGGTCTGCTTCGAGGTCGTACTCGGCGCCGATCTTGTAGCGCTGCGGGTTCTCCACCTGCTCGATGTGCTTCGAGACCATGACAGAGTAGAACTCGGCGAAGCCCTCGATGAATGAATCGGTTGTCTTCTCGTTGCGGTAGTAGCCGCCGTGGTTGTGGTCGCCGACGTGGATCGGCACCTGGTCGTTCGACACGTCTGCGAAGAAGGCGTGGCCGAACTCGTGGTACTCGCGGTTGTCAGGCGAGCCCCGGTAGCCGATCTCGCTCGATGGGAAGCCCAGCGCCATGTACGGCTGGTCAACCTGCCTGCCGGTTGTAGTGCCGGAGTAGAAAGCGAACTCGGCCTGGCCGGCCGGGTCGCAGAACAGGCTCGCCGAGTCACACCACGCGTAGACAGGGATCGGCAGGCCGTAGTCGAGCGGAGCGCTGACCTCTGTCGCCAGCTGCGAAGCGTTGTTGAAGTTCTGGTACAGGTCGAGGATCGACGTCCAGCGGTCGAGCTCGCCGTCAGGCGCTGTGTACGTTTCGTCCAGGTTCCAGATATCGAAGTTGACCTCGCAGACCCCGGCGTCGACCAGGTCCTCGCTCAGTGTCCTGGCGAGCGTGACTGCCGCCTGCTGAGCGAAGATGCGGAACGTCGGCTGCTCGCGGCCGCCGTCAGTCGGCACCAGCACGACGCGGCTGGCCAGCTCGACCGGCGCTGCGAAGCCATAAGCGCCCGAGCCTGTAGTGGCGGTCGATGTGACCACGCTGCTCGTTGAGTCGTGTACTTCGAGCCGCATCAGCGGGACGGCTATGCCGCGCGAATCGGTGACGCGCCCCCGCACGAGGCAGGAGCCTTCCGGCACATCTTCGGCCGCAATCTCTGAGCCGGGCACTGCGTCGCCGGCGCCGTCCCTGTCAGGATCGGTGTTCGAGGAGCCGTCCGG
>JANQEF010000064.1 GCA_028278465.1 Dehalococcoidia bacterium
GTCCCGAACCGGCTCATCGACTCGGCATACGTGAGGCGCGTGAACGGCGCCGGGACCTTCGCCTCAGGCCGTGCCTCGTTCAGGATCCTCGTGTAGAGCCGTTCGACGACATCCGTCACATCCTGCTGGTGAACGAAGCTCATCTCGAAGTCGAGCTGCGTGTGCTCCGGCTGGCGATCCGCCCGCAGGTCCTCGTCGCGGAAGCAGCGTGCGATCTGGAAGTAGCGTTCGATGCCGGACACCATAAGGATCTGCTTCAGCTGCTGCGGCGACTGCGGCAGGGCGTAGAACTCTCCTGGATGCACGCGGCTTGGCACAACGTAGTCGCGTGCGCCCTCAGGCGTGCTTTTGATAAGCACCGGCGTCTCGACCTGGGTGAAGCCTTCGGCCGTCATCTGGTCCCAGATGATGCCCGTCACCTGGTGCCGCAGCTTCAGGTTCTGCTGCATCCTCTGGCGGCGCAGGTCGATGTACCGGTACTGCAGCCGCAGGTCTTCAGACACGTTGATCTCGTCGTCGACCTCGAACGGCGGAGTCAGCGCGCTGTTCAGCACCGTCAGCTCGTCGGCAACCAGCTCGACCTCGCCTGTCGCCAGGTTCGGGTTTTCGGCGCCTTCGAGCCGCTCACTGACCTTGCCTCGCACCTTCACGACCCACTCCGAGCGCAGAGACTCGGCGAGGTGATGTGCCTCGGTAGACACTTCCGGATTGAAGACCACCTGCAGGAGGCCCGTCCGGTCGCGCAGGTCGATGAAGATCAGGTTTCCGTGGTCACGCCGCCGGTTCACCCATCCGGCGACGGTGATCTCTTTTCCCGCGTCTGATCTCCGCGGCTCTCCGCAGTCTTTGTCCTTGTGCAACTGAGCGTCCCCTGTAGCTGCCGGGGTCCGGCGATTGTTTGAGTGGTCGGGCGTGCGGGGCTACCGCTCAGTATTGATGCCCTCGCCGGACCGGCTCTCGGCGCGGCGGTCTGCGACCTTCCACAGGACTCCGACCGTGAGGGCGGCGAGCATCAGCTTGACGACGTCGCCGGGGATGAACGGGTACATGCCGGCGCTGAAGAGCTCGCCGTCGGCGGGCCATCCGAAGTCGAACACCGCCAGCCAGACGAGGCCGGGACCATAGACAAGCAGCGCCGAGATCGTCATCGGCCACAGCGAAGCACCCCGGTTCCAGCCGCGCTCGGAGAGGAAGCCGGTAAGGGTTGTCGCGAGGATGAAGCCGATGAGGTAGCCGCCTGTGACGCCGTGGGCGACGTATTGCCAGCCGCCATTGGCACCCTGGAACACCGGCAGCCCGGCCATGCCGACGAGGTAGTAGATGACCGCGGAGGCGAGGCCCCAGCGGAGGCCCAGCACGCCGCCAGTCAGCAACACGCCGTAGACCTGGAACGTTATCGGGACGGGGTTGTCAGGCAGGAAGAAGCGAGCCTGTGCCAGCAGAGCCGTCAGTCCGGCCAGCGCGATGGCGGCGGCGAGCCTGTGCCATGTGGTCGCCTGCGGAAACAGGGAATCGAAAAGAGACGGTACGCGCTTGCCGATAATCGAACTCAGCTGCGACGCGCCGGGAAGTTGACGGGCTTGCGTGGACACGCTGGACTGCAAACTGGTCCTCCGTTGAGCTGAAGCCTGATCGCGATCTCCAGATGATCGGCTTCACGCGCCGCCCTCTCGGTGCGCAACGCGCCAATGCTCGGAAATCGGCGACAAAAGAGTACCACCGACCGAAGTCGGTGGTATCCAGTGAAAAGTGGCGGAAGCTGGTGAACCGGCGTTCCGCGGCCAGGCAAACCGCGGCTCGGTACGGCTAAACCGGGATGCCGTACTCGCGCTTGGTCACCGCAAGGTTCACGAAGGTCTCGGTACGCCGGACGCCGGGGATCGGGCCGACTTTTTCCCGCAGGAACACGCCGAGCTCTTCGGCCGTGGGCAGCGTTGCCCAGGCGAACACGTCGTACGTGCCGGTCGTCACCGCGACCCAGCGCGTGTGCTGGAGAGAGGAGAGCCTCTCGGCGACAGCGTCTATCTGGTCAGGGTCGACCTGCACGCCAATAATCGCTTCCGAGTTGTAGCCGAGCTTCCCCGGGTCAGGCAGCGCCACAACGTTGATGATGCTGTCCTGTATGAGGCGCTTCAGCCGCCTGCGAACCGTGCCTTCGCTGACTCCCACGTCCCTCGCGATTCTCGCGTTCGATGCTCTTCCGTTCGATTCCAGAAGAGCGATGATCTTCCGGTCAAGGGTGTCCATGGGTCGTCAAGCCTTCCTTTCCTGCTCTAAGCGGTTACCATGTATGAGTTGCGCGAAACGGCGGCATAGTTGCAGAAGAAATCTGTTTATCGTCGCCAAACTGCCCTGTAGTGCAGTGTTTTAGAACGCAACCTGCTAATCATACGCCGAAAGATAGAGATGTAAACCGCGTCGGCGTGAGGATTTCGTTTAGCGGCCAGGTCCGGCCGCGTGCTGAACGTCTTTCGGCACGACGCCACATCAAATAGACTTAGAAGAGTCAAGTCCGCTAATTCAGTCGAATGGCGCAGACAGGTGGATGCAGGACCCGGAGTCCGCACCGCCAACTGGAGGACCGGATGGTCGCAGAGAAGCAGGCCGTGATCGAATTTACAGACGCAGCTTCCACCAAACTGGTGGAGGTGCTGAAGGAGCAGGATGCGGTCGATTCCTACCTGCGAATCGCCGTTACCCAGAGTCCGAACGGCGGCATCGAGTATGTGTTCGGCCTCGAGGAAGAGGCCGGCGAGACCGACTCCGTGGTCGAGTCGGGCTCGATCAAGGCTCTCGTGGACGCCGACAGCACAGAGCTGCTTACCGGCTCCAGCATCGACTACGTCGAGGGCTTCGAGCGATCGGGGTTCGTGATCTCCAACCCCAACTTCCAGGGCGGCGGCTGTGCGTGCGGCGGTGGCGGCTGCGGCTGCGGCGGCTAGCACCGTTCCCGGCTGTCTG
>JANQEF010000101.1 GCA_028278465.1 Dehalococcoidia bacterium
AACAAAGCGATGATCGTGAACTTGTCGATCCAGTCGATGGTCGGCTGTGGACTCGACGATTCTGAAAGGAGCAGCAGCCGGTCGGTCTCGACCACTGCCACCTGGACCACGTCAATGATCCGACCGCGCTCAGAAGTGAGAACCGTGAAGCGAGCATCGCCTGGCTCCATCGAAGGCAGGTCGTTGGTCGTCAGCCGGTGCAGCAAGTCAAGCGCATCGGCGCCCTGCTGCAGCAGGCATGAGGACATCGAGCGATCGAGAAGCGCCGCGGACGTAGAGAGAGCCGCTCGCTCACCGGCTGGATCGCCAAAGTCGGCGACGACTGATCCCGTGCCGTCCATCACCGCGCCGCGCGAGCGCAGGAACTCAACGCGTGATGTTGCTGTGGCCGAGCTGCTCATGAGAGATAAGCGGCGTCGCTAAAGAGCCCTGACGGATCCGGAAGAACCTAGACCGAGAACGACGTTCCGCAGCCGCAGCTCGTCTTGGCGTTCGGGTTCGTGAACTCGAAGCCCTTGCCGTTCAGGCCATCTGAAAAGTCGAGGACCGTGCCGGCCAAGAATACGAACGCCTTCTTGGGCACAAAGACCGAGATGCCGTTCTGCTCGATCACCTTGTCGTCATCGGCAGGACCATCGACGATCTCCAGCACGTAGGTCAGCCCTGAGCAGCCGCCACCCTTCACTGCCACCTTCAGGCCGAACTCGTCCTTGCCGTCACGTGTTGCGAACTCACGTACCTTGGTCGCAGCCTTCTCGGTGACCTGAATGCTGTTGATCGGAACTTTTGGCTGTGCGTGTGCTGTGGTCATGGTTACCGGACCTGTGTTACCGAACCTGCCAGACCGCCTGACCTCGCCTAATGATACCTCGAAAGGTCAGGAATTCTATTGCGAGTTGACCGGCAATTCGGCCGATAGGGCGGAAAAAGGCCGATTTCGCCCGGTTTCGCAACTACAATTGAGGTTTGAGCAGTCTGCAGGAGCGGCGATATGCCGGACGGATCAATCGCGACCAGGAGAGGCGACTCGGGAGACACAGGTCTCCTGTACGGCGGCCGCGTGCGAAAAACCGACGCCCGAGTCGATGCTTACGGCTCGGGCGATGAGGCCGTCTCGGCGCTCGGTCTTGCCCGGTCGCTCTGCGCTGACGAGCGCGTGACCTCTTGGATCCACGAGATTCAGCGCGAGATGTTCACGGTTAACGCGGAGCTCGCCACCGCGGCCGACTCGCGACACCTGCTCGAGACCCATTTCCCAACTATCACGATAGAAAACACAGCTCGGCTCGATTCGTTGCTACACGAGCTGGAGACCGAAGTGAGTCTCCCGAAATCGTTCATCATCCCCGGCGGCTCAGCCGGCTCGGCGGCAATCGACGTGGCACGGACGATCGTGAGGCGGACAGAGAGAGCTGCGGTGGCGCTGATCGATTCGGGTGAGCTGCAGAACCCGGAGGTGGCGACCTACCTGAACCGGCTCTCTGATGTGCTGTTCATGCTGGCGCGGTACGAGGACCGTGAGCGGCCCTTCGAGCCGTACAGTAGCGGTGAAGACGGAGGCGCGAACTAGATGCCGGCAAGGATCGCGGTGGTCAACACGCGGGCGGCGAACCTGCACAGCGTCTCGAAGGCGCTGGAGAAGGTTGGCGCGTCCGCCGAGATAACGTCCGACCCGTCCGATCTTGAGAACGCAGCCGGCGTTGTCCTCCCAGGCGTCGGAGCAAGCGATGCCGTCATGAGGGCGATCAACAGCCAGGGGTTCGCCGAGCCGGTGAAGCAATACGCGGTATCCGGACGGCCGCTGCTCTGCATATGTGTCGGCATGCAGGTGCTGTTTGAAGGCTCGGACGAGGGCGAGGTCCCCGGGCTCGGGCTGCTGGAAGGCAGGGTCAGGAGGTTTCCGAAAGACCTCACGGAGAACGGCGCGCGGCTGAAAGTGCCGCACATGGGCTGGAACACGGTGAGCTTCAGCGATGAGGCGGCTTCCGACTCCGTGTTCGCCGGGATTCCTCAGGACTCGTTCTTCTACTTCGTGCACTCGTACCGCTGCCAGCCGGAAGACCGATCGGTGATCGCTGGGACGACGCGTTACGGAGAAGACGTGTGCGCTGCGGTCCTGAGCGGCGAAGTCGCAGGCACGCAGTTCCACCCTGAGAAGAGCGGAGACATCGGGCTGGAGATCTACCGCAACTTCGTGAAGCGGGTCGGTTAGGTGGCGAGCATCAGATGGAAGTGATCCCCGCGATCGACCTGCTCGGCGGCAAGTGTGTCCGCCTGGTACAGGGCGACTACGAACAGCAGCGTGTCTTCGACGACGACCCGGTTGGCGTTGCCAAGCGCTGGGTTTCAGCAGGCCCGACGCGCTTGCACGTCGTCGATCTGGACGGCGCTCGCGACGGAGTGCGCGCCAACGCTGAAGCGGTCAAAGCGGTCGTGAGCTCGGTGGATGTGCCGGTCCAGCTTGGTGGCGGGATCCGGACGGCTGAAGATGCCGCTGTGTTGATAGACCTCGGCGTAGAGAGGGTGATCTTTGGGACCTCCGCGGTCACGGCGCCGGACGAGGTCGCAGAAGCGGTCGAAAAGCTGGGCGCCGACCACGTGATCGTCGGCGTAGACGCCCGCGATGGCAGGGTTCAAACACGCGGCTGGACCGAGACCTCAGACCTGATGGCGCTCGACCTCATCCAGCGTATGGCGGAGCTCGGAGTGCGTCGTTTCATGTACACCGACACGTCGCGCGACGGCACTCTATCCCACCCGAACTTCGAATCTATCGAGAGCGTCATTCGCAGCGTGAGTTACCCTATAGTTGCAGCGGGTGGCGTCGCCTCGATCGACGACCTCCTGCAGCTGGCTCAACTCGGGGCCGAGGCAGCGGTCACCGGGCTTGCCATCTATTCCGGTGCGCTCGACCTTGAGCGCGCTATTCGTGAAGTGAACAAGATCAACTGAAATACTGCGCTGGCGCGAGCCGCTAACGACCACAGCCAGCGGCAACAAAGCGCAACAGGACGAAAATCTCGAAATGCCCACCAAGACCCCGGTCGCCGAGGCCGAGCGACTGATCAAGCCGAAACTCGAAGAGTCGTACGACCCGCAGTCGCTGATCGCGCTTGCGCCGATCCACACCGACCAGACCGTGGCAGATGTTGGTTCAGGACCTGGCTGGCTGTCGGTTCCGCTCGCCAAGTACCTGTACGGCGGCAAGCTCTACGCGGTCGATATACAGGAAGGGATGCTGGAGAAGTTCAGCGAGCGCGCCGAGCAGTTCCGGCTCCACAACGTCGAAACGGTGCTGTCGAAAGAGAGCACGATTCCGCTGGATGCCGAGAGCCTCGACGGACTGGTCCTGTCCGGCACGCTTAACGAGGCTACGCGGGCCAAGTCGCTGTTCAAGGAATGTGTCCGGCTGTTGAAGCCAGCCGGGTGGCTGGCGGTGGTCGAGTGGCTGCCGTCCGAGACCGAGTCCGAGTTCGGCCCGCCTGCCAAGCAGCGGATCAGCATGGATTCGGTGGTCGAGATGGGCGCAGGCCTTGGCCTGTCCCGCGTGCGCAGCAGGCATATCGGCCCATCGCACTACGTGGTGATTTTCAAGAAGTAGACGGCCATGCTTACTCGCCGGGTGATTCCCTGCCTTGACGTAGACGCTGGCCGGGTCGTGAAGGGCGTCAGCTTCGTCAATATCCGGGACGCCGGGGACCCGGCTGAACTCGCCGCGCTCTACGACTCCGAGGGCGCAGACGAACTGGTGTTCCTGGACATCACCGCAAGCTCGGACGACCGGGAGACAATGGTCGAGGTGGTGCGACGAGTATCGTCCGAGGTGTTCATCCCGCTCACAGTCGGGGGCGGCATACGGACCGTTGACGACATGCGGAAGATGCTCGAAGCGGGGGCAGACAAGGTTGGCGTGAACTCGGCGGCTATCAGAGACCCCGACCTGATAAGCAGGTGTTCACGGGAGTTCGGGGCTCAGTGCGTAGTGCTGGCGATCGACGCCAAGAGGGTTGAGTCGCCGGCGATGCTGCGGATCGAGGGCGAAGAGCCGCGGCTCGCAGAATCTCCGTGGCAGGTCTACACGCACGGCGGCCGACGGCCAACCGCGGTCGACCCCGTAAAGTGGGCGAAACTGGCCGAAAACCTCGGCGCGGGCGAGATACTGCTCACCAGCATGGACGCGGACGGCCAGAAGACAGGCTACGATCTCGAACTGACCTCGGCCGTCTCCGAGAACGTCTCGATACCCGTAATCGCCAGCGGCGGGGCCGGCGAGCTTGAGCACTTCTACGATGCTCTCGATACTGGGAAAGCAGACGCTGTGCTGGCAGCGAGCCTGTTCCACTTCGGTGAGATGCGGATCGCCGAGGTGAAGTCGTACCTGGCCGAGCGCCAGGTGCTGGTGAGGGGCGCATAGCGTGACGACTGATAGCAATCTGCCGGGTGCGGCGCCGGACGCGATCGCGTTCGACTGCTACCGCACGCTTGTCAGCAACGACCACAGCGACTGGCGGAAGATGTTCGGCCAGATCATCGTCGAGCAGGAGTTGCCGTTCGACCAGGACGGGTTGTGGGAGAAGTGGCGGAGGTACGAGCTGCAGTTCCGCGCCAGCCGGACGGTGCTCGAAGACCCGTCGCAGAGCCCGCCGTTCAAGACGTATGAGCGCGCCTGGAGCGAGTGCTTCGCGCAGGTGTTTGAAGACGCAGGCGTCGAAGGAGATGCGGCGGCGGCGGGCAAGCGGTGCGTCGAGCACCTGGCCAGGCGACCGGCCTTCCCGGACACTGTCCCGGCGCTGCAGGCGCTGATCGGGCGGGTGAAGGTGGGCGTGTTCTCCAACGCCGACGAGAACTCGTTGCGGCCGCTGCTGAAGACGATTGGTATCGGCTTCGACGCGATCGCGAGCTCCGAGTCGACGCGGGTCTACAAGCCTGCTCCGGCGGCGTTCAACACGATCCTGACGATGCTGGGCACGGAGCCGGAGCGGACGTGGTACGTGGGCGATCACCTGTACGATGATGTTCGAGGCGGGAACGACGTTGGACTGACGACCGTCTGGATCAACCGCACCAGGGAGAGGGTTGGCCCGGACGATGCGGCACCGGCGATCGAGATTTCCGACCTGAGGCAGCTCCCTCAGATCATCGCATCGATACCCAGGTAGGAACTCCGCTCGCCGCTCAAACTCGGCGGTCACCGGATTATCGCTATGACCGATCTTTCAAACGTTAAGTTCGATGAGAAGGGACTCGTTCCCGCCATCATCCAGGACTCGCGGACACGCGAAGTCCTGATGGTGGCGTACATGAACCGCGAGGCGCTGGAAAAGACGGTCGCCGGCCCAGACGTCTGGTTCTACAGCCGGAGTCGTGACGAGCTCTGGCACAAGGGCGAGACCTCGGGCAACTACCTCAAGGTCTCGTCTGTCCGAGTGGACTGCGACGGCGACACGTTGCTGGTTCTGGCTGATCCGACCGGACCTGCATGTCACACCGGCAACCGGACCTGCTTCTTCGCCGAGCCGCTTGTCGGTGAAGCCGGTGCGCCTGCTACGGCGAAAGTGCTTGATGAGCTGTACCGCGTGATCGAACAGCGCAAGCGGGAAAGGCCCGGAGGGTCGTACACGACGAAGCTGTTCGCGGAAGGCCCGCCGCGGATCGCGCAGAAAGTGGTTGAGGAGGCGGGCGAGGTGGTGATAGCGGCCGTTTCCGAGGACGGCGGCAACACCGCGGAGGAGGCCGCCTACCTGCTCTACCACACGCTGGTGCTGCTATCGGCTACCGACGTCGATCCCGCGGTTGTGTGGACAGAACTGGCGAAGCGGCGGAAGTAGCGAGCCTACGAAGTCAGTCTCCGGCCGTCCGCTCCGAGCCGGTTTCTGCGCTCGGCGCGACATCGATCTGCCCTGTCGGGTTGTACTCGACGCCGTCCAGCTCCAACGCGTAGTTCATGGCGTCGATCGCCACCTCGATCATGGCGTCCTCAGGCGGCCGCGTCGTTAGCTCCTGCAGCCACAGGTTCGGCGCGCCCAGCAGCCTCACCCAGAACTGGGTGGGATGCGTGCCCGCGTACCTGATCAGCTCGTAGCTGATTGCGCCAATCACCGGGATGAGCACGATCCTCGACCCGACCAGCAGCCACCACGGATCGCGCGGGATCAGGATGAAGATCAGTATCGAGACCACGACGACCGTCATCAGGAACGACGTGCCGCAGCGAGGGTGCTCCTCGGGGAAGCGCCTAACGGACTCAACAGTCAGCGGTTGGCCGGCTTCGTGCGCTGCCACCGCCATGTGTTCGGCACCGTGATAGCCGAAGACCCGGCGGATGTCCTCCATGCGGCCGATCAGCCAGATGTACGCCACGAAGATCGCAAGCCGGACGGCGCCCTCGACCACATTTGCGGTGAACTCGTTAGCGCCGGCGTTTTCGATCAACCTTGAAAGGCCGAGCGGCGCCAGGAAGAAGACACCGATGCCCACAACCAGCGAGATGAACAGCATCACCGCCATGCTGCCGCGCCCCATCTCTTCGGGCTCGCCGGTCTCCTCGTTCGGCGGCGCGGCTTCGGCAGCGGATATCGAGAGCGCTTTCATGCCGACGACCAGCGTCTCGGCCAGCACCACGATGCCGCGCACCCATGGGAAACGACGAAGCCAGAAGTTGCTCCATCCCGCGAGGCTGATCTCCCGGCGCACGATCGAGTTGTCTTCACGCCGGATCGCGATGGCGGCGTGATCGCGGCCGCGGATCATCACGCCCTCGACGACGGCCTGCCCGCCGTAAAGGACGGTTCGGCCGGGTTGGGCTGGTGGAGGTGGAGTTGTCATTCGGCCCGTCTACAGGATTGGATGAAGGTCATTCTGGCAGATCGGCTCACGCGGCGTCTCCAGGTTCACACCACGGGCTCGTCATGAATGGAGCCCCGAAAAACAGCACGCCCGGCCGGAGCCGGGCGATCTTACGTGGAGTATCCGGCGAACCGGACCTTCGGGCTAGCTGCCTTCTTGCTGCTGCTGGCCGAGGTTGAACCTGCGACGCAGCCGCTCGACACGGCCCTCGGTGTCAACGATGCGCTGCTCACCGGTCCAGAACGGGTGGCACTGGCTGCACACCTCGACGACAAGGCTCTCCTTGGTGGAGCCGGTGTCCCACTCGTGCCCGCAGGCACAGCGCACATGCGCTCTCGGGTAGTAGGTCGGGTGGATATCGGTCTGCACTATCTCTTCTCGCTCTTATCGAAACGGCGATGCCGAATCAGGATGCGGCGTCGACGTTCACGCGACGCCGGGCGTTCTGTGAGTAGTCAAAACGCACTGTGCCTTCGATCAACGCGTACAGCGTGTGGTCTCGCCCAACGCCAACGTTCTGGCCCGGCGTGAAGCGTGTTCCGCGCTGGCGGACAATGATCGCTCCGGCAGGAACGCTCTCACCGCCGAACGCCTTCACGCCCAGCCGCTTGCCCGCGCTGTCGCGGCCGTTCCTGGAGGTTCCGCCGCCTTTTTTGTGTGCCATATCTAGCTCTCTTGCGACGCCGCGGTCTACTTGCCGCTGATGCCGGTGATCGTCACGCTGGTCAGCTTCTGCCGGTGACCGGTCTTCACATGGTGCCGGGTCTTGTTCTTGTAGCGGAAGCTGATCACCTTCTTCGCCTTGTCCTGCGAAGCGATCTCGCCGGTGACCTCAGCGCCCTTGACGGCAGGCTTGCCTACCTCGACCTTCCCGTCGAGGCTGGTGAGCAGCACGCGGTCGAAGGTCACGGCATCGCCCGGCTCACCGGCGAGCTTCTCCACCTGCACGGTGTCGCCCTCGCGCACCCGGTACTGCTTGCCGCCGGTGTTGATGATTGCGTAGTCGTCAGCCATTCACGTATCTCTTTCGGATGTCAACCTTTGTATTGTAGTGACGGCACTATGCGCCGGTCAACGCGATTTTGCGTGTGCATGCCCGTATTCAGACCGACGCCCGCGGTCCGTCCGAGCCTGATCGGCCATAAACACATTGCACGCGGGACGAGGAACACAGATGGCAAGCGACGACATCGAGATGCTCGAAGGCACCATCGCCTGCGTAAACGCCGCAGTCGCGGAACTCGGTATCGATGACGACATGCGCGACGTGATCATCGAGCCGTGGCGTGAACTGGCGGCGGCGTTGCCTGTGCGCATGGACGACGGCTCGGTGAAGGTCTTCCACGGCTACAGGTCGCAGCACAACGCTACGCGAGGACCGTTCAAGGGCGGAATCCGTTTCCACCCGGCAGCCGATCAGTCGCACACGAGAGCGCTGGCGATGCTGATGACGTTCAAGTCAGCCCTCGTGGACATCCCGTTCGGAGGAGCGAAGGGCGGGATCCAGGTCGATCCCAGAGAGCTTTCCGAGCGTGAGTTGATCGCTCTCACGAGACGATACACGCGTAGCATTCACCACATCCTGGGTGTGAGCCGGGACATTCCAGCGCCTGATCTCGGCCCGAGCGCCCAGACCAAGGCCTGGATCATGGACGAGTACAGCGCGATCCACGGCTACACGCCGGGCATCGTGACCGGCAAGCCGGTAGAGCTTGGCGGGTCCGAGGGCCGCGGCGACGCGCCGGGCAGAGGCGCGGCTATCGTTGGCCGGATGGCGGCGCAGGACTTCGATATCGGTGGCGACAGTCCGACGGCAGCAATCCAGGGGTACGGCCAGGTCGGGTCGTCTGCTGCCAGGAAGCTCGTGGAGGGTGGCGCTCGGGTCGTCGCGGTCAGTGATGTTTCAGGCGGCATCTACAACCCGAACGGGCTGGCCATCGCCGCCCTGGACCGTTTCCTGGACGAGGGCGGCGCGATGGCCGATTTCGGCGATGGCGACAGGATCTCGAACGCCGATTTGCTGGAACTTGACGCTGACGTCCTCGTGCCGGCGGCTATTGAAGACGTGATCACCAGTGAGAACGCGGCGGACATCAGGGCGAAGCTAATCGTCGAGGGCGCAAACCAGCCGACAACGGTTGCCGCCGACTCCATCCTGGCTGAACGGAACGTGATCGTAGTTCCGGACATCCTGGCCAATGCCGGCGGCGTGATCGTCTCGTATTTCGAGTGGGCCCAAAACATCCAGCGGTTCAGGTGGACGCTCGAGCGGGTGAACACAGAGCTGCAGTCGATTATGTCGG
>JANQEF010000295.1 GCA_028278465.1 Dehalococcoidia bacterium
CCTCTTCAGCGGCGGAGCCGGTTGGAGGAGCGATGCCACGGACCTGCCCGCTCACAACCTCGAGCGGCGCGATCGTGTTGACGCAGATCTTGCCGCGCAGCTGCCTGCTGATCGAATGCAGCGTGGCGATCATCCCGGAGTAGGGAACGGTGAGGAACGCCACTTCGCACTCTGCCGCCGCCGCCTCATTCGTGGCGCCGGAGAAGTTCTCGGCGGTCTCCTCGCTCCCGCAGGTCGCGGCAAGCTCACGCGCCGTCTCGATGGCGCGGCCCTCGTCTCGCGAGCCGATGATGACATCGTGTCCGGCCAGGGCAAGCTGCATCGCCAGCCCGCGCCCCTCGGGACCCGTGCCGCCTATCAAGCCGATATTCAAGTCCGGTTATCCAGATACTGTTTCATCTGCTTTGACACGGCCATCGGGCCATCGTAGCATCCGGCACCTTCGCCGCAACCCGCCGCCGCCAGTTCAAACCGGTGTCGAAAACGGGTCAAATCGCGCTATTGACGGACACCTGACACATGCGTTTCTACCAGTTCACTGTAAACGGCCGAAGACACGTGGGAGTTGAGACGTCGCCGGGGCAGGTCACCGACCTGACCTCGATCGAGCCGCGACTTCAGCGGACGAACGACGTGCTCAACGCGGCGGCCATCACCGGTTCGACTGCGGACGAGGTCGCCAACGGTGTTCTTCAACGTGGCGGTGGAGATGCTCACTCCTACGAATCGCTAAACGGCGGCTCTGCGACGCTACTGCCGCCGCTCGACGCTCCGGAGGTGTGGGCGTTCGGCGTGACGTACATGGACTCCATGCGTGAGCGGCAGGCGGAGAGCGGAACGCCGGACGTCTACGCCAAGGTGTACAACGCAGACAGGCCAGAGGCGTTCTTCAAGGCGACCGGGGAGCGCGTGCAGCCGCCGTTTGCGGATGTCGGCATCAGGGCCGATTCGGGATGGGATGTTCCGGAGCCGGAGCTCGCATTCGTCATCTTCGACGGCAAGATCGTTGGCTACACCGTCGGCAACGACATGAGCAGCCGTACCATCGAGGGCGAAAACCCTCTCTATCTACCGCAGGCGAAGGTCTACGACCGCTCGGTCTCGTTCGGCCCCTGCTTCGTGACGGCGGAGTCGATCGCCGACCCACAGGCG
Organism: Dehalococcoidia bacterium; assembly: GCA_028278465.1. Lineage (GTDB taxonomy): Bacteria > Chloroflexota > Dehalococcoidia > Lucifugimonadales > Lucifugimonadaceae > JAJCYX01. The sequence goes on from JANQEF010000295.1 coordinate 1,153, forward strand.
CTCGATGTGATCCTGACGATAGAGCGCGACGGCAAGCAGGCGTTCCAGGGGGCGGCAAACACATCGAGCATGAAGCGCGACTGCGCCTATCTTGCCGACTGGCTGCAGCGGCACAACAGTGTGCCCGATGCGACTGTAGTCCTGACCGGCACCGGAACGATCCCGCCGCCTGAATTCACACTTGCGGACGGCGACGTGGTGTCGATCGAGATCGAAAGCATCGGAACGCTGGTTAACACCGTAGTGACTGTCTAGGACCGGCCGTAGCGTTCGGTCTGAGTGGCGCCGAGATTGACACGACTCCCGAGGTACGCGGCGTTTTCTCGTTCCACTGCTGCGATTTTCACGACAGGAGATGCCTGGACAGCTACCTGTTGACGACCGAAGCCCCAAAAACCGCTGCACTCAGCCGAAAGGCCCGGCGCACAGCGCTAAGCATTGCCTTTGCCTGCTCCGTTGCCTTATTCGCGGCATGCGGCACCGACTTCGCCGAGCCGCCTCTGGTCGGCGCACGTCCCGACACGCCGGTCCCGCAGGCGACCGTGTTTCGCGTCCTGCCGGTAACTCCGGTCGCAACTCCGACACCGCTTCCCACCGCTGTCGGGCCAGATGGCTCGATCCAACGACAGTTCCCCGCGGAGATCGATCCTTCACGTGCCGGGAGTGGGTTGCCGTCGGACGCAGTGATGGGCATCTGGGCCGAGTACCTGGCAGACAGCAGGCTGATCGTGGAAGGACGCCTCGTAGATGTTCACCTCTGCGGCGACGGAACGCTGTTCCCGGGATCGACGTCCACCTTTGTAAACGCGGGCACCTGGGGCCTGCGGCCTTCGTCTGCCGAGTGGTACGAGGTTATCCTTGGTCGCGAGTTCCGGCCCGGGCGGATCTCAGGGTTTGCTACGTTGTCCCGGGTAGGCAACGCAACCGTTTCGAAGAACGATGGTCTCGCCGTGGTCTCGGTCACTGATTCAGACCTCTGCGGCGAGATTGGAGACCTGTAGCGCTGGCGATTTCACGAGCAGCCGAAGACGGCACCGAGACCGATGTGAGTTCGGTCCAGAGGCTCGCGGCCTCCGTTCGTGAAAACGTTCAGACCGTGATCGTCGGAAAGCCGGAGGCGATCAACCTCGCCATCGTGGCGCTCCTCTGCCGCGGCCACGCGCTGATCGAGGACGTTCCCGGCACCGGCAAGACGACGATGGCAAAGGCGCTCTCGGCTTCGCTCGGCTGCGACTTTCACCGCATCCAGTTCACGCCCGACCTCGTTCCCGGCGATGTGCTCGGCGTCAACTTCTTCAACAGTTCGAAAGCCGAGTTCGAGTTTCGGCCCGGCCCGATCTTCTCGCAGGTGCTTCTCGCAGACGAGATCAACCGCGCTACGCCGCGCACACAGTCGGCGCTGCTGGAGGCGATGCAGGAGTCGCAGGCCAGCATCGATGGCGTCACTTCCGACCTGCCTCAGCCGTTCTTCGTGCTGGCGACGCTGAACCCGGTCGAGATGGAAGGTACGTTTCCACTGCCTGAGGCGCAGCTCGACCGCTTCGTTCTGCGGATCTCTATCGGATATCCGTCGGCCGAGGAAGAGTCAGCGATGCTGGAGCGTTTTCGAGGCGCAGGCCAGAAGCTGGACACGGACGCGGTCGCGGCGCCGGCAGACATCGTCGCCGCGCAGGGAGTTGTGGACACTGTCGCTGTCGATGAAACGGTGCGCGAGTACCTGTTGAGGATCATCGCCGGGACGCGCGATTCGAGAGACCTGCGACTTGGCGCCAGCCCGCGTGCTTCTCTTGCCCTGCAACACGCAGCGCAGGCGCGGGCGGCGATGGACGGCCGGAGTTACGTCCTGCCTGACGATGTGAAGCAGCTCGCCGTCCCGGTGCTCAGCCACCGCGTAGTCCTCGACTCGTCGGCTCACCTGCGCGGGCGCTCCGCCGAAGAGGCGATATCGGCGATCCTCGACGCTACAGAGGTGCCGATAGAGAAGGACTGAGCGGGAGGCCGCGATGTTTCTGCCGGGCCGGTGGGTTGGCCAGGCCCCGGAAGACCCCGGCAAGGTGCTCCGGGACCTCTTCGTCGTCCTGCTGTTGATCGTCATCATCGTCGGCGCCGCAACCGGCAACGCGCTGGTCGTCGCCCTTAGCGGTCTCGCCTTCGTGGTAGCCGTCACTGCTCGAACATGGTCCGCGCTCTCGCTGGAAGAGATCTCGTACAGCCTGTCCAGTGAGACGACGCACGCTTTCATCGGTGACGAGATCGAGATGGTGATCCGCGTCGAGAACCGGAAGCCGCTGCCGTTGCCGTGGCTTCGCATCCATGAGTTCATCCCGCAGGGGCTAGAGATCGTGGGGCGTGAGGACGACTTCATCGACTACATGGGCGGCACACCTCTTGACGAAGCGGTCAGCCTCGGAAGGTACGAGCGACTGCGTCGCCGGCACCGGATTCGCGCCCTTAGCCGCGGCCACTACCACTTCGGTCCCGCTGACCTGACGAGCGGCGACCTCTTCGGCCTCTATCTGCGCAGTGCGAAGATCACCCGGCACGAGTGGAACCTGGTCATCTATCCGGACACTATCCCATTGCCCGGCCTGGAGCTTTCCATGGCGCGCCCGATAGGCGACACGAAGACCCGAAAGCCGGTGTGGCGCGACCCGACTCGCCCGGCAGGGGTGCGGGAGTATCGTCCGGGAGATCCGGTCAAGAGCATCGACTGGAAGTCGACGGCGCGGCGCAACGAGCTGTTCGTGAAGGTCTACGACCCGAGCGTTTCTCAGTACGCGGTGGTGCTGGTCGAGGGCACCACGACCGTACGACCGTGGGAAGGGTTCCGCCTAGATGTTCTTGAGGCACTCGCAAGCTGCGCTGGCTCGGTGGCGAGGCAGGCGCTTGAATCCGGCTTCAGGACCGGGCTTGTCGTCAACTCGACGCTGAGCCTGGGCGGGCGGAACGTGATCAAGCCCGCGTCCGGGCCAACCCAGTTTGCAGAGGTGCTGGAGGCGCTGGCCATGATGCGACCGGCCACCATGAGCAGCCTGCAGCAGCTGGCGCTGGCGAACGCCCGCGACGCCATCCCTTCAGGAGCGACCATCTTCTACGTCGCGGGACAGCTTCGCGAAGGCGCAGTCGCCTACGTATCGGAGCTTGCGCGACGCGGCCACCCGGTCTCCACACTATGGGTTGGACGCGAGGACCCGCCTGAGATTCCAGACCTGAACATCGCCGACTACCGGTCGCTATTCGGCATCGGGAGCAACTCCGAAGAGTCCATGTTCCGCCGGCCTGCTGCAAAACAGCAGATGGGCGACGAGCTCGGGGAGATGGCGCCACTTGGCTGAAGGCAGGTCAAAGCTCATCCTCATCTCGGTCGCCGTCGCCGAAAGCGTCTGGCTGTTCGCGCTCTTCTCCGTGCTAGGGCTGATCGGCGACCTCGGCGGTTCACCGCTGCCGTGGCTCACCATCCTCGCCCTCCTGCTGATATCGATCGGCACCGGCTTCGTGCTGGGAGCGACGGAAGGCGACGAGGTTTCGATCGCAATAAGGCAATCGCTGTTTGGCCTCGTCGTCATCTACCTGCTGCTGGGCACAGGCACGTTCCTGGGCGGCACGACGTTCGATATCGGGTGGCTCGTCAGGCTGGTCTCCGGCGAGCTGAGCGCGAACGCTGCGGTCTCGGCGATCTTCGGCCTGCTGATCTCGATCTGGCTATGGCGGCACGGACTGCGTCTGGGCACCGACCGCTATCCCGAGGACAGGCTGGCCCGGATCTTCAAGGTCGGTATCGGAGTGCTGGCAATAGCGGCGCTCATCGACCAGGCAAGCTCGGAGGACATCAGCGCCGGCCCTCTGCTGGTGCCGTTCTTCGCGGCGACCCTGGTCGGGCTGGCGGTCGGCAGGCTGCCGGAGAGCGGCGTGGGCAGGAAGACCGGCGAGTGGGCTCGCATCATCGCGTTCTCAGTGTTCGGTGTGATGGGGATCGGCCTGCTGATCGGTCTCTTCGGAGGGCTGTATGGCAACGGCGGCGTGCGGCTGTTGTTCGTCGGCTGGGGCCTGCTAGTCGACGGCTTCCTGTGGGTCATCAGGTTCCCGGTCACCTGGGCGACGGCGGTGCTCGAGTGGCTGCTGAACCTGCTGGCAAGGGATGGCGACCAGCGGCAGGAGCGAACGGAGCCGCCACAGTCGGCGAACGAGATCCTTGGCAGAGAGCCGGACCAGATGGCGGAGGCAGGAAACGCCACTGTCGACACTATCCTGAACATTCTTCAGTACCCGGCGATTGCGCTAATCATCATCCTGGCCTTCTTCCTGCTGGCGATGGCGTTCCGCAGGTTCGGCGCCAGGAGCGACAACGACGGTGACGAGGAACGGGAGTCGATTCGCTCTGAGCTCGACACCTCCGGCGACATGTCTCGCCTGATCAGCGGGCTGATGCCGGGCTGGCTGCGGCGTAAACGAGGACGGGACTGGCGACACCCGGACGAGCCCGGTTTCGCCGAGGTGTTCAGGCTCTACTTCGACTCGATCAGGCTCGGTGTCAAGTGGGGCATGGAGTTTCATCCGCAGATGACCCCGGCCGAGCGCCTGCCGATGCTCCAGGCCGCGCTGCCCGGCGCGCCGGTGCAGGAGCTGACAAGCCGCTTCAACGCTGCCTGCTACGGGAGGATCCCGACCGACCCTGAGACAGTAGAGGATCTACGCCAGCGCATCAGCGCTGCGGAAGACGAACTGAAGAACCGCTGAAGTCTCAGCCCCGGAGTCTCAGCCCCGGCGCACGTTCGACTTCGGCTCTGGCAGGGTGATCAC
>JANQEF010000136.1 GCA_028278465.1 Dehalococcoidia bacterium
TGCTCGAGCCGTAGCCAGCAAGCTCTGCGATCACCGTCGCGCCGCGCTTCTTCGCGTGCTCCTCGCTCTCGATCACAACGATGCCCGCGCCCTCGCCCAGCACGAAACCATCGCGTCCGGCGTCGAACGGCCGTGAAGCTGCCTTCGGGTCCTCGTTGCGAGTCGAAAGAGCCATGCAGGAGTTGAAGCCTGCGACGCCGATCGGGCAGATCGCCGCCTCGGTGCCGCCCGCGATCGCAACATCGACTCGGCCGCGGCGGATCATCTCGTAAGCCTCGCCGATCGAATCGGCGCCGGTCGCACAGGCTGAAACGGTCGAAAAGTTCGGGCCTCTTGCGCCGATCATCATCGACACCTGGCCGGATGCCATGTCGGGAAGCATCATCGGTACCAGGAACGGGCTGACACGTGTCGGACCGCGGTTCAGCATCACCTTGTGCTGGTCCGTGATGGTGATGATGCCACCGACGCCGCTGCCGATCATTACGGCAACGCGGTCGCCTTCCTCTTTCTCCATGTCGAGGCCGGCGTGGTCGATAGCCTCGATGGACGCAACGGCGGCGAACTGGGAAAAGCGGTCGAGGCGCTTCGACTCCTTCTTGCCGAGCAGCCCGGCAGGCTCAAAGCCCTTCACCTCGGCGGCGATGCGGCTGGTGAAGCCCTCGGCGTCGAAAGACGATATGTAGTCGATGCCCGATTCGCCGTCGAGCAGCGCCTTCCAGGTTGACTTGCGGTCCAGGCCGAGAGGTGTGACGAGCCCGATGCCCGTTACAACGACGCGGTTTTCCATTTGGGGTTCCTTCTGGAGGTATGAGTAAGGTGCGGGCGCAGCGCGGTGTGCGTTTCTCCGGAGGCGGTTGAGCCGGCCGTGCCTCGGCTGCGATAGCTCCGGCGCCGTTCTGCCCCTTGATCGGCGATGACGGCCCGCAGCTGCGCCTGGATTGCGGTCGTGCCCCGTTCGGGGTTTGGCCCGTTTTGAGCCGATGCGAGTATAGCAGTAGCGGCAGTTGGCCTTAAACGGAAGGAGAAGACGTCGATTTCCCGGAGAAATGGGGCATGAATAGCAACTAGCTGTACTTGCTCGCGGGCCGGTCACGAGTAGTGTCTGAGGTTTCGGCGAATTCTTGAGCGCGGGAGCAACCAATGCAGATTCGAAGAGCGGTAGATGGCCATGCGCCCGAGGTTGCCCGGATGGTCAACGAGCTGATCCTGGAGCTCGGCGGCCAGCCGCTGGACACTGGACCGGCTCAGGATGTCGCGAGAAGGCTTGTCGAGCAGCCGGACTCAGGGTTCGCCGTCGTGGCTACGCTGGACGGCCGGGCCGTTGGCGTGTGCACAGTGTCATACCAGTCCTCTGTGCGAACGCTCGGCGCGTATGCGATCGTGCAGGAGATGTTCGTGTCACCGGAACACAGAGGCGAACAGATGGGAGCGAAACTCCTGCGCAGCGCGCTGGAAACAGCGGCAGAGCACGGCTGCAAGGTGGTCGAACTCGGTACGCCACCGAACGGGGAACGGCAGGCTCGCTTCTACGAACGAGAAGGGTTCAGGGCGGTTGGGGCGCGATTGCGCCGGGTAGTCTGAAGTCGAGATTTCGTTCGCCTGTGAACAGGCTGCAGTATCGCTAGAATCGAAGTGCGCGCTTTCAGGTTGGCGCGTCTCCTGAGCATCCTTAAGTTCGCCTTTCGCCGCTCTGCGTCAGCGCCTGAAATAGATGAAATTCCAGATCGAAACACACGGCTGCAAGCTGAACATGGCCGATTCGCAGCAGCTGGCGCGGGAGTTCGTGGCGTCAGGCTTCGAGATAGCAGACAACGGCGCAGCGCCCGACGTCTTCGTTCTGAACTCCTGCACCGTGACCAACATGGCCGATCGCAAGGCGCGGCAGGCCGTCTCTTCAGCACGCCGCAGGTTTCCTGGAGCGCTGATCGTGGCGACCGGATGCTACGCCGAGCGAGACCTCGCGTCGGTCGGCTCGCTTGATGCCGTCGACCTGGCCCTTAACAACCGGCAAAAAAGCTCAGTCGTGCAGTCGGTCGCAGAACGGCTTGGAGTTGCCTTCAGCCCCTGCGCAGAAGGCGATTCGGCGCCGCTCGAGATGGCGCTGCTGGGCCGGACGCGGGCGTCGGTCAAGATCCAGGAGGGCTGCAACCAGGTCTGCGCCTACTGCATCGTGCCAAAGGTGCGCGGGCGAGAGCGCTCCATCCCGGTCGCCGAGATCGTGGCGCAGGTGAACCGGCTGGCGGCGGAAGGTTGCTCGGAGGTTGTGCTGACCGGCACGCAGCTCGGCACGTACGGCTTCGACCTGGACGGCGAGGACCTGCCGGGACTGCTGAAGTCGGTGGTCAGCGAGACCGATGTGCAGCGGGTGCGGGTCTCGTCGCTGCAGCCACTAGAGATATCCGATGAGCTGCTGGCGGTGTGGGACGACGCCGGTGGAAGGCTATGTCCGCACTTCCATGTTCCGCTGCAGAGCGGCAGCGACGCCGTCCTGGCGAGGATGCGTCGCAGGTACACGAGCGATCAGTTTGTTGCGGCGGTCGAGCGGGTACGGGCGGCGGTTCCGGACTGCTCGGTGACGACCGATGTGATCTGCGGTTTTCCCGGTGAGTCGCCGGACGACCACGCCGCGACGTTGGGGGTGATAGAGGCTGTGCGCTTCGCGGACGCGCACGTGTTTCCTTATTCAGAGCGGCCCGGAACGAGTGCCGCGCACTTTTCGGATGGCGTTGACGCCGCGGTTCGCACGGATCGGGCGGCCGAGGTAAGGGAGCTGACGCAGCGGCACGCGCTGGAGTTCCGGCAGGGCAGCGTCGGACAGGTGAGACCGGTCCTGTGGGAAGGGCAACGAGGCCGAAGCGGCCTGACAGACAACTACCTGAGGGTCCGGCTGGACGGTAACTCTGCCACCCTTCGACAAGCTCAGGATGGCGGAGTTCCTCCCTCCCAGCTTGGGAGGGAGTTAGAGGGAGGGTCGTTAGCTTCCTCGCCCAGTGGAAGAAGAGATGTCGGCCGTCCCGACAAACCGGGCACAGCAAGCGGCACCACTACCCGAGAGATTCTGAATCAAGTTCAGAATGACACTAACTGCCGCCCAGCCTCGTTCCGCTCAAACGGCGACGGGCTCATCGAAGAGGTGCGGCTCATGGGCATCGAGGCCGACGGCGTGATGCTGGCGGAAGTAACGACCGAATAGTCCCGGCGACGCGCCGGTTGCTATCGGCACAGACCGGACCGGCCGCACCGACCGCGCACCCAAACCCGCTCAACCTCGCCCAAGGCCCAGCCGCTCGGCCAGCTTGCCAAGCCGCACAAGCGCCGTCAGCCGCATCTCGTCTATCGGGTCGCCAGAGAACAGGTCCGCCGTGTGACGCAGCGTCGTCACCCGGATCCCGATCAACACCGGCAGGGCAGAGCGGAACATCCTCCACGTCTCGTCAGCAGAAACCGCCCTGCCTGACACCTGTGAACGAGCTTCTACGTATGTTTCAACAAGGCACCGAAGGTGCTCGTGGTCTCCTTCCAGCAGCCCTGTCCCGAGCATCTGCACGAGGTCCCAGATGCCATTGCCTGCCGCCGCAAGACCCCAGTCGAACAGCACCGCCTCAGCGCCATCTGCCGTTTCACGCGTGGCCACGTTGTCGATTCGGCTGTCGCCATGCAGCAGCACGGCCGGGTCGATGCTCAACGCCTCCTGCGCCTGCTGAAACTCACCAATCAGCGAGTCACACAGCGCCACGACGGCGGGCGTGAACACCTCGGACAGCGCGTCACGGTGCTTTGGCCAGGCATCGCCATAGCCCTTCGACATCAGCTGCGCGATCTCCGGCTCGTGCATCAACAGCAGCTGGTGATCGGTCTCGAAGAACGGATCGCCTTCAGTTGAGCCGTGCAGACGCCCGAGCTCTCGCGCAATCGGCCTCGCACCTTCCACTCCGATACCGGCACGAGTCTCGCCGATCTGCCAGCCTGCAAGCGACTCGGTCAGGACGACGTTGTCGTGAGTTTCGGGGTCGTAGTGGCCGTAGTAGAAGGCGGGAACCCGGGCAGCGACGCGGTGGCCGAACTCGCGGAAGAAGGTGAGCTCTCGGATCGTCTGTCCCAGGAACGCTGGCGTGCGCCGTTCCGGCGGCAGGTTCATGATCTTGACGAACATCTCGTCAGGCAGCGAGCCAGGCTTGTCGCCTTCGAGGGAGATGATCCCGTACTCACCGTCCTGCCCGGAGCTGCCTGTGATGGCTCGGACCCGGATGCTGCTCAGGTCTATGTCCTGATTTACCGATGACGCCAGGACGCTGCTCAGCCACTCGGCCGAGATTTCATCGAGGTGCTTTGGTGTCGGAGTCGTGGTGCTCATGCTGTCCGGATCTCTTGAGGGATCAGGATTGTCTGCGCCGGTCAAGAAAATAGCGGAAAACTTCGCAGCCTGCCCGACCTTAACCCACGCCGCCCATCGCGCCGTTCAAACACCCCGTCCGCAAAAACCGCACAAAAGAGAAGACCGCAGGTCAGGACTGCCTGCGGTCTTTCTCATTGCTGGCGTTCAGGCTGAAGTGAGGAGACCTGAACACCGATTCAAACTTTTCGTCTGGCCCGGCAAGCGGCTCCACCGCCGGGCCAGATAGATGCGAACTATTCTGTTTCCCAATCTCGACGGGAAGCCTCTGGCTTTCAGTCAGAGCGTCGCCCGATCCCCATCAGCCTCAACCCCTCACCCATCGGAAATCCAGCTTGCTGGCCTAGGTGAAGTTCACCGTCCGCAGCTCCAGCCCTGACCGCTTGCGCTCCAGGTAGCCGGCGTTGTCGTGGTAACCGTGAGCGAAGACCATCAGCCAGCCCTCCTTCTCACAGCGGCTCAGCATGTCCTTCTTCGCGTTCAGCGTCTGGTCCGGGTAGCGGTCAAACGCCGTGATGTAAGGCAGAGGAAGATGATTCGGAGTCGGGATCAGGTTCGACAGGTACACAATCCGCTCAGACCCCGTGTTCACCATCACGATCTGGTGGCCCTCCGAGTAGCCGTCGGTCACGATCGCCTGCACGCCGGGCACGATCTCCGTGTCGCCGTCGAGGAACTCGATCATCCCGCGCTCCTCGAGGATGCGGAGGTGCTCAACGCCAGGGCCGAGGTTCGGGATCAGCCGCTCG
>JANQEF010000141.1 GCA_028278465.1 Dehalococcoidia bacterium
GATCCAGACGATGCTGCCCGACCACTACGCGATCCAGGCCGCAGCGGCGCAGGACTACGAGTGGTTCTACGACCGGGAGATCGAGATTCGCGCCCGCCACGACATGCCGCCGTTTTCGCGGCTGGTGAGGCTGCAGTACGCAGGACCGGACGCGACCGAGGCGCACGAGAACGCTTACGGTACTGCTGCCCGGTTCCAGCAGCGGAGAGAGGTGAGCGGCCTGACGGGCATCGAGGTGATCGGGCCGACGCCAGCCGTGCCGTTCAGGCTGCGAGACATGTTCCGCTGGCAGGTGGTGCTGAAGGGCGCGCAGCCGGAGCAGCTGCTGGACGAGGAGCCGGCCGGAGACGGCTGGACCGTCGACGTCGACCCGATGTCGCTGTCGTAGGTGCGAGGATCAGGCGGAGTCAGCTTGCTCGCTCTCGAAGATGTGCAGCTTGCGTGCGTCGAGCGACCGCGGCCGCGGTCCGTAGGCGCGGAGCTGCCGGCTGATCTCCGGATCGACCCATGGCATGCCGTGGACAGCTGAGCTGAGCGCGCCGGCGAAGTGCGCCGCCATCTGCGCGGTGGCGAGGGTGATGAAGGACCATGAGTCGGCGCCGAAGATCCAGAGAGACTTCGTGACCGTGGGCGTCAGCGCGCCGCAGACGATCATGAACGCGCAGCCCGGAGTGCGCTCGTTCAGGTCGCGGGCGAAGGCGACGCCCTCGCCGGAGCCACCGAAATCGGCGTCGACCAACACGAGCTCGGCGTTGAGCTCGTTCGGGTAGGCGAAGGCGTCCATGTGCGTCTCGGCCTTCGCAACGACGCTGAAGCCTTCGTGGTCCGCGAGCGCCTTTTCAAGCTCCAGGTTGAAGGCCTGGTTGCCAACCAGCACGACTCGGACGCCGCTGTCTTCAGCCTCTTCACGCGGGTGCAGCACGGCTTCGACGCGCGCCTCGGCCAGCGCCGCCCTGTTCACCTTGCGTTTTCTGACTTTGCGCAGTCGAGCCATGTGATATCGCCCCTGAATGGACCCAAATCGCGTCTACGGCGGATCCGAACGCCGCCACGAGCAGCAAGCCGACGAATCTACGGCTCATATTCTCGTCCGAGACGGAGGTCAAGACATCGGTCGGAACACCACGCGTGGCTGGCGGTTGCCCGCACGCGAACCCGGCTCCAGCCCTGAATCTGTCCCAATTGAGCCGCAACTGGCGGTCTAGCGCGCGACAATCTGCCACAATTAGCAGATGGCGATTCTCCCCATCAGGGTCTTCCCCGACCCGATCCTCCGCAGGAAAGCACGCCCGATCAAGCGTGTTGACGACTCAGTGCGCAAGCTGGCAGGCGACATGGTCGCGACGCTGCAGAACGCGCACGGAGTCGGCCTTGCCGGCCCGCAGGTAGGCGAGCTGAAGCGGATCATCACCATCCAGGTGCCCGAGCAGGACGCCTTCACGATGATCAACCCTGAGATCACCACCCGCGATGGCTCGCGGCAGGTGATGGAGGGCTGTCTGAGCGTGCCGGGCTACTCCGGGCTGGTGACGAGATCGGTGCACATCAATGCACGTGCGCTGGACGAGAACGGCGGCCGCTTCCGGCTCACCGCGGAGGAGTTGCTGGCGCAGGCGATCGAGCACGAGGTCGACCACCTGAACGGCATCATGTTCCTCGACCACCTCGTGGCGCACGAGGAGCTGCGCAAGGTCGGCGCAGCGCCGGACGAGCCGCACTGGCATGACGTCGGCTACACGGTCTACGCGCAGCATTCACCGACGCTGCCGCAGGACATGCAGATGGTCGAGGTGCTGAACACGGTCGCCCGGCTGTCGCGGATGAACGCTGAGTCTTCGCTCTCCGAGGCGCAGTACGACCTGTCAGACGGCGCACACGAGCCCGCGGTCCACTCGCACAACGACAACTAGCGCCGCACTCAGGACCACTTCGTTCGCGGCCGCTCCTGCAGGACGCCATCTACGGTGACATCCACCTTCTCGTCGTAGAAGCAGAGCTTGCCGGCAATCTTCGGGATCTCAGGGATCGGCGTCTCGTATCCCCACACGACATCCTCAACCAGCCCATCGTCCGTCCGCACGCTCCAGTAGTCAGCCGTCCCCTTGTACGGACAGGAGGTGTGGGATTCGGTCTTCTCCAGCAGGTCGAGCCGGACATCGGCCTTCGGCAGGTAGTAGCGCGTTGGCAGGCTGGTCTCGAAGAGCATCGTCGGCCTGCGCGAGTCTGCGACCTTCACTCCATTCACGCTGATCTCGATGTGGCGGGAGCTTTCCATAACGTCAACACGATGATACGGGTCGCGGGCATGGACGAACACCTCTTCGTCTTCTTCGAACCACGAGTCCATCTTGTTCCAGTCGAAGGCAATCAGGCCGCTGATGTCCGGTCCGTCGGCAGAGTTCCCCTCGCACCTCCAAGCGCCGTCACGTACAACGCGATCGCCGACCGTAACGTCGTAGAACACCGTGCGGCCCTTGACCGGATCGTCCTCTACACGACCCGATTCCGAGAGCACATCTGTCAGCACGTCCGATTCCGGGAAGTAGTAGACGGGCAATCGCCTCGTCTCGAACAGCAGCTCAGGCGCGTAGCTGTCCGCGATGAACCTTCCCGCCAGCATCACCCTCACCCTGCGCGGCGACGTCTCCGTCACGTACCGCGCTTCGGGACTTGTGTCTGCCGGGCCGGGCACCGGGCGCGCAGTCGGCTCCTGCGTCTGGGTCATGTTTCCTCCGCGGCTGCACGCCGTTTGCCTCACGTTCATCGGGCTCTGTCGCATATTAGAGAGATCAGGCCGCATTCGAGATTCGTAGACAGTAGCGGCGTGTCATCGAGTGTGGACAACCGTCTGCCAGACTGGCCGGAATCCGGTGTTTCTACGCACTGAAGCCAGTACTGTCGGGTGATATACTTCCCGATGACTCAAAATGGCCGGATAATGCTGCGCAGTCAGCAGGCCACGGCAAGTTGATCGCCTGGTCCGGCAAAGGTAACTATGTTCCGCGCCGCGCACGTTGCGGCGCTTTTCGCGTCCATCCATGAACATTCTGTCGAGGCTCTTGCCTGCTCGCTACCGCGGGCTGATGGTGCTCACCGCCATAGTGGCGATATCTGCCGTCGTACTGGCGATCCCTGAAATACGGGTCAGCCTGTTCGGCAACTCGTTCGAGCGCGGCGACGAGGATTCGTTCCTCGGCCTGCGCCTCGGCCTTGACCTGCAGGGCGGAACGCACCTCGTATACCGCATCATCCCCGAAGCCGGCGGTGAGCCGTCGCAGGACGACGTCGACGCCGTGCGCACGATCATCGAAAGCCGCGTTAACGAGTTCGGTGTCAGTGAAGCCACGGTCCAGGCGCTCGGTGAGCCGGCCGACCGCATACTGATACAGATCCCCGGCCAGAGCGGCGCCAGCCTCAATATCAACTTCCGCCCGAGCATCCTTGGCCGCACCGTCGGCACAGGCGAGCTCGAAGACTTCTTCCGTGCGGCTCCTCCCGATGGGCTTGGCAGGCCGGACGCTAATGTCGAAACGGTTGATGACGACTTTTCCCTGACCGTTGAGCTCGACGACATCCGTCCATCAGAGCTGGACCGCGACGGCAATGTGATCAGGCAGGGCGAGGCGGAAGAGTGGCGTCCGCTGATCGAGGAGCGTTTCCCCGCCCAGGTGATCCTGGCTTTCACGCCGCAGATCGTGGAGGACGCTGAGGGAGACGGCGCTGAAGCGACGCCAACGCCGGAAGCCACGCCTGAGCCTACGGCGACCCCTGACCCGCAGGTGACGCCGACGCCGGAGCCAACACCAGAGCCGCCTGAGACCATCGTCCCTTCGCTGGAAGAGGTTCGCATCGTTCTCGCTGAGGCAGGCTTCGCGGGCGCCGTGGTCGAAGAACTGGATGAAGGCCAGTACTCGATAGAGATCGTCGGTCCGCAGCCGGCGCGGCCGGGTCCCGACGGCGAGCAGCTCCAGGCCGACCTCGATCTGATCGAAGCAGAGATGCGGCAGATCGGCACCGTTGCGGTCTGGGCGCCGCAGGGCGACATCATCGGCTGGACCGTAGGCGGCGGTGTCGAGGAGGCGAAGAAGCTGATCGGCTCGACGGCGCTCCTCGAGTTCCGTGAGCGCATCTGCGGACCGGCGGCGAGGCCGGACGGTGTTCCCGAAGACGAGTGGCCGCCGCAGGGTTTGAGCGCCGAGGAGTGGTCGAGCGCCCGCTGCCAGGACCCGCGCTTCTTCAACGAGCAGGAGACCAATATCGACCCTGACGACCTGGTGGACGCCTTCGCCGGCACGCAGCCCGGAGTCGCAAGGCCGGTCGTCAACATCGTCTTCAACGACGACGGCGGCGACGCCTTCTTCGAGGTGACCGACCGCATCGCCCGCAACCGCAACCTGCTCGCCATCTACCTCGATGGCGAAGAGCTCGTTGCCCCCGGCGCAAGCCAGGGAATCGCGGGCGGACGCGCCTTCATCCAGGGGCCGGACTTCACCGCTGAGCGCGCCCGGACCATCGCCATCCAGCTGCGCGCCGGCGCACTGCCCGCAACGCTGGAGTTGATCCAGGAGCGCAACGTAGACGCCACGCTTGGTGAAGAGTCGCTGCGCAAGAGCCTCGTCGCAGGCGCAGTCGGACTGGCGCTGCTGCTCGGCTTTATGATGCTCTACTACAAGGTGCCGGGCGTCCTGGCCGCCATCATGCTCGTCACCTACACCATCGTGCTGCTGGCGATATTCAAGGTGATCCCGGTCGTTCTTACGCTGTCCGGAGCCGCGGCGTTGATCCTGTCGCTCGGTTTCGCAGTCGACGCCAACATCCTGATCGCGGAGCGCATCAAGGAGGAGCTGCGCACCGGGCGCTCCATCCTGCCGGCGATCAACGCAGGCTTCGACCGTGCATGGCCGTCGATCAGGGACGGTAACGTCTCGACGTTGCTGGTGGCTCTCGTGCTGTTCTGGTTCGGCGAACGGTTCAGCACCAGCATCATGCAGGGATTTGCTCTGACGCTGGCAATCGGTGTGCTGCTCTCGATGTTCACCGCCTTCTTCGCCAGCCGGATCCTGCTCAGGCTCGTCGCCCGCACCGGTCTCGGCGGCCGCACCAACCTGTTCGTGCCCGTGCCGGACACCGGCGCCACAGCCGAGGATGGAGAGCTGTAGATGGACATCATCGGCAAAGGCAGAGTGATCGGCTACATCTCAGCGGTGCTGGTCGTGATCTCGATCATCCTGCTGTTCGCGCCGGGACTCAACCTCGGCATCGACTTCAAGTCAGGCACGACCTTCACATACGCCTTCGAGGCTGAGCCACCCGATACGGACGACGTTCGGGCGGCTGTCGCCAGCACAGGGCACGACGAGGCGATCGTGCAGAGCCTTGGCGAGGGCGAGTTCCTGATCCGGATCGAGGAGATCGAGGATGGCGAGGCTCAGACGATCCTCAACGCGGTGACAGACCGCCTCGGCTCAACGCCTGCGATCCTCGACACTACGACAGTCGGTAGATCGGTCGCCGACGACACGGTGCAGAACGCCATTCTGGCCGTCATCGTCGCAGCCATCGTCGTGATGGCCTACATCATCTTCGCGTTCCGCGCCGTTCCCAACTCCCGGCGCTATGCCATCGCCGCGGTGGTCGCGCTGGGCCACGACGTGGCGATAACACTCGGCCTGTTCGCGGTGCTCGGCCAGGCGATCGGCGTCGAAGTAAACGCCATCTTCATCGTCGGCATCCTCACCGTGATCGGCTACTCCGTCAACGACACGATCGTGATCTTCGACCGGATACGTGAGAACACACTGATCGCTCCGAACAGGCCGTTCAGGAATACGGTGAACATCTCGATCAACGAGACGATCACGCGTTCGCTGGCAACGAGCATCACGACAGCGACGGTGGTACTGGCGATGCTGATGTTCGGCGGCCCGACCCTGCGCGACTTCCTGATCGTGCTGCTGACGGGTGTGATCGTCGGTTCCTACAGCTCGATCTTCGTGGCGTCGAACCTGCTGGTTGCGTGGCACTCGGGCACGCTCGGCAAGGTCATCGGCGCGCCGCTACGCCGCTTCCGCCGCCAGGCCGAACCGGTTTAGGACTTCCGTCTTCCCGAGTTAGAACGAGGGACCCGGTGGGCGGGGCGACCCACCTGAACCATTCGCTGCATCAGCTAGTGGCCGTTGACGGCCGCCGGTAGCAGCCGACGAGTGGACCTGCGGTGTGGCGCGGCCCACCCCTCATCCGGGTCCTTCGCTGCCACTCAGGACG
>JANQEF010000298.1 GCA_028278465.1 Dehalococcoidia bacterium
TGATGGCGCTTGTAGTCGGGCTGTGGCGGCTCGACCTGTATCTCGGACTCGTGGTATTCATCGCCATGCTCGGCAGCTACTTCGTGGCGGCGTCTGTAGGCGTTCTTGTGCCGATGGCGATGAGCAGGTTCAAGATCGACCCTGCGACTGCGTCAGGTGTCGTTCTGACCACCTTCACCGATATCGCTGGCGGCGCGTTCTATCTCGGGCTGGCAACGGCGTTCCTGAGCTTGCTACGCGGGTAGCGTAACTTCGTTCACTCAGCCGCCGAGTCGTTCGTACCACTTCGCCATCACAGCGCCGGCCGCACGGTCCCGTACGCCGCTCGTATCGAACTGCCAGACGCCCACGTAGTCGAACGCCCACGAGAACGATCCGGCCATGAACGGCCTCGCGGCGATCTGATGGAAGATCGCCTCGTACGCAGCCGCCTGGAACAGCTGGCCGAACGGGTCGCCGGGCTGCGCCTTGCTGTCGGCATGGATCGTGTAGAGCATCACATCCTTGCCCCAGCGCTGCCACAGCGGATCGACCCTCCTCTCGAAGCCGGCGGCGTAGTGCGCGCTCAGCTCATCGAATGTCGCCGTCGCAGGCAGATCGGGAACCCCGATGTCGTAGGTCGTCACGCCAACGTAGTCTGCGAGGCCCGGGAAGTCATACTCCGTCTGGCTCCCGCTGATCATGATCTTGCCCGAATACACCTCGCGCACCCTGCCGATCAGCCCCTGCACAGCGAGATCGAACTCCTCGGTATATTCCGGGTCTTCGAAGAAGCCGGGCGGCGGGAATACATGGAACACGTAGCCCGGCAGCATCAGCATCTCGGCGCCGATCTCCTCGGCGACCAGCGCATTCCACATCCACTGCGCCTCCGCCTGCTCCAGCCACAGCGCCCACCACTCGCGGGTTCCCGCCGACACCGTCTGGTCCTGCCAGTTCGGCAGCACTTCGGGGTTCTGCTGTGGCGCAAGGAAGATCTTCAGCCCTGCTTCGCGTGCGACAGTTGCCTGTGCACGGATGTCGTCGATTGGCGTTAGCACGCTCCAGATGCGGGTCGGCCTCGACTCGACGAACGGCTCAGGCAGAATCTCGCCGAAGCTCCAGACCGACGATATCGCCACCCACTCGCCACCGAATTCGACGCCGGCGCGGAATCCGGGCACTGACGAAGGCAGGAACGACTCTGACCAGAAGTCTGGCATGAACAGGCCCGAGATCCAGCCATCTCTTGCAGTTGAGGCGCCGTTCCAGGAGGCAACATGGTCGTTCACCTCCTGGCCGTGGAAATCGGTGCTGACCATGCGCTCCGCAGTGCTGATACCGGATTCCGCTAGCGTGTACCGGTAACGCAATGACCCGTCATGGCCAAAGCTGATGTCAGCCTCGTACAGCCACGGGTTGCCGGGCACTGGTTGCATGACGGTGCCGTTGGCGCCGACTGCCGGACGATCTCCAGTGAGCACAATCGTCGCGCCCTCGGGCGTCTCGGGCGGCACCGAAAGCCTGAACTTCACCGTCAGCCCACCGTTCTCGTCGCGGAGCGTGGCGTCCGGCAGACTCGCCCACTTCTCGACGCGAACCGAGAACTCCTGCGACTCTTCGGGCACTGTGAACGAGCGGTTGCCCTGCTCGTCGAGACCCGGCGAGCCGTCCTGGCCGAATATGTCGTCCGCCAGCGAGATACTGAACCCGTGTTCGCTGCTCGGCGGGTGCGAACCGACCACCGTCACCCACTGGGTCGGGCTCACCTGGTTCATCCGGTACGTCGGCCCAACGCGCAGGTAGACCGGAACGCCGTCCGGCGTGTTCGGCGGCACGTCGACGCGCAGTGTGATCAGCGGCCAGCCCTCGTTGCCCCACCATGTCACCTCGTCGTTGCGAGCCATCGCGCTCTCGCCAACGATGAAGCTACGGAACATGCGGTCGTGGTTCGCCGTCTCCGCCGCCACATCGGAGCCGAGCGTGTAGAAGTACTCGACGTACTCACCGACCGGCAGATCGAGCGTGAGGGTCGCGGTGTCGCCGTCTCGCTCCATGATCGGCATGCTGATGCCGCTGGGCTGCGCGGGACTGTTCGGCCTGCCCGGCCTGCCGCCAAGCTGGCGCAGGTTCCCGGCGACAAATACGCCGGCGTCGGACGGAGTTCCCTCCGGCAGCCTCACCGTAAACTCCACGGGCACAGTGGCGGTCCGCGCCATGCGAATCTCGTTCAGGATCTCCAGCCCCGACTCTCCAACCACGATCTCCTGCTGCACAGCGCCGTAGCTGCCTGTGACGCTGGTTGCGACCAGTCTGTGCGGACCGGGCGCAACGCCGGGCACGGTGAACCTGCCGTCGAAGTCGGTAGCTACGTGAACGCCTGCCACCGTGACATCGATATCCATCAGCGGCTCGAACGTAGCGCTATCGACGATCCTCCCGGTCACGTCGGTCTCGTTGAAGCCGGTTTCGAGATCGTTCCACTGCGGCACGACATCACGCACGAGGATCGCGCCGCCACCAGCCGACTCCGGCGCGGTGTGGGCGATGAGCGATCGATAGCCGACGGGGGCGCCCGTGAAAAGCGATTCGCGGGTGATGAGCGCCGCTTCGCAGCACTCGACCTCGTCCCAGCGGTCGTACGAGTACCTCACCAGCCCGCCAACAGGCAGGTCGGCCCAGCCCGAGTAGACGTGATCCCCATCAGGTGACAGCTCAATGCGCGCCTTCGAATACGGGTCGTCCACCGAGTGGACCATCAGATGGACGCTGTCGCCCGTAGGCGTGTTTTCCGGAACCTGCACCTCGAAGCGGAACCGCTTCGTGGGCAACTTTGGCTCAGACAGGAGAACCTGCTCGGCCGGTACCTGTGTTGCAGTGGGCGCAGGCGTAACCGGGGTCGGTGTTGGAGCGGCCGGAGTTGAGCCGGGTGATGAGGTGGCGGTTGGAGTAGCGTCGATGCTTGTGCCATCTGCAACTGTCTCAGGCGTCGGTGTGGCTACCGGCGTCGCTGTGCCGGATTCACCAGACGAGCTGGTGCAGGCCACGGCCAGCGCGGCTACAACCAGCAAGATCAGCCAGAGGGTTCGAGTTCGCATCACACCTGCCACGCTGCTCACATTCACACCACTGCACATCAGGTTGCGACGCGCCAAACGCAAGCTCAAGCCGGTCTGCACGCACAGCACGGTGTAGACAGAGAGCTATCAGGCGGGAAGAACGGCTATTCGCCGCCGCCAGCAAAC
>JANQEF010000180.1 GCA_028278465.1 Dehalococcoidia bacterium
CCCGGGTTCTGCCTCGCGCTGGCTGACGCGGACGTGGCGAACATCTGGGTCGAGTGCGGCGAGCAGGGCGTTCCGACCGAGAAGGACATCCGAACTCACTTCGATGGCTACATTGCTGCTCTGAGAACGGTCGGGATGCTGGAAGGAATCCCGGCGCGTCCTGCGCAAAACGTCCTTCGTGGCCGGGGCAAACAGATCAACTCGACAAAGAGCGGCATCTGGCAACCAGCAGTGCGAGAGGGCGACGTCGTCGAGCAGGGCCAGTTGCTGGGACGCCTCACCGACTACTTCGGCAACGTGATCGAGGAGTTCCACGCCGAGGCGAGATCGCTGATCCTCTACTACTGGAGCAGCCCGGCGATCAACGCGGACCGCACGCCGCACGGATATAACTGGCACAACGGCCTGGTGCGGCTGATCGAACTGGAAGACTGACCGCCGGCCTCAGTGTGCCGAGACAACCGGCTCGGGCGGAGGCTCTTCATCGTCCAGTTCGGGGTCCGGCGGCACGTGCATCGAACTCACCAGTCGCCCGAATGTAAGCCCCTGCACGATGATTGAGAACACGACGACGATGTAGGTCGCGGTGATCAAGACGTCGCGGAACTCGGACTGCGGCAGAGACAGCGCCAGCGCGATCGATATCCCGCCGCGCAGTCCACCCCACGCCATGATGCGGATCACGCCCTCGCTGAACACCCGGCTGGAGGTCATGCGAATCAGTGAGATCGGAATGGCCACGCTGAGCCAGCGGGCGAACAGCATGATCGGGATGGCGAGAAGGCCGAGCCGCACGGCGGCTGATGTAACGCTGATGATCAGCACTTCCAGCCCGATCAGGATGAACAGTGCCGCGTTTAACACCGAATCGACCAGTTCCCAGAACGTATCGAGGTGCTGGCGCGTGATCGTGGACATAGCCAGGTCGCGGGCACGATTACCGATCACGATTCCAGCGACCACCACCGCGATCGGGCCAGACACGTGGAGCGCAACCGCGAGAGCGTATCCGCCGGTCACCAGAGCAAGTGTCAGTAGCAGCTCGGTCGAATAGTCATCGAGCGACTTCATCAGGTAGTAGGTGATGAACCCGAGCGCAAGGCCGAGCGCAGCGCCTCCGACAGCCTCCTCCAGCAGAAAGACCGAGATGCTGCCGAAGGTGGGATCGTTGTGACCCTCCACCGTTTCGAGGATCGTCAGGAACACAACGACTGCGATCCCGTCGTTGAAAAGCGACTCTCCGGCGATCTTTGTCTCGAGGCTCTTCGGCGCTTTGGCTCTCTTAAGGATGGACAGAACGGCTATCGGGTCGGTCGGGGCGATCAGCGCTCCGAACAGCAGCGCCCACGGATACGGCAGGTCGAACCCGATCAGGTCGGCGCCCAGCCAGAACAGCGTTCCGGTGATGAAGGTCGCGCCCGCAACGCCTGCCGTCGCCATGATTGAGATTGGCAGCTTCTGGCGTCGCAGGCGGTCAAGGTCGACATGCAGCGCGCCGGCGAATAGCAGGAACGCCAGCATGCCGTTGAGGACGACCTCTTCGAAGTTGATGGTCTCGACGATGGCCGACGCGTCGCTGAGCGATATGACGTCGAGCTCGCCGAGCAGGATGACGATCAGCGAACCTGTCAGCGAGATGACCAGCAGGCCGACTGTCGGCGGCCACCTGAGGTAGCGAGAGTTGATATAGCTCGCTACGGCCGCCACGACTATGATGGCGGCGAGCGCCTGGAAGAAGGTCATGCGATCACGAGTGCAGGTGCGTTAGCGCTGAAACGAAACAGGGACCATCGTAGATGATTGACGTCGCGGGAGGCGAGATCCGCACGGTAGCGCGATCGACCGCGCACTTTTTGCTCTGGTGCGCGTTATGACGACTCCGATCTATCTCGCGCACGATCACATGGACCTTGCCGAGGACTTCCGGCGCGACCTCGAATCCGGAGTCACGGGCAAGATCCTTCACCTGACCATCGATTCGTGGATCGAGGCGCCTACCCGAGAGCAGTACGAGGCCGCGTACTACTCGTACGACGGCTACCTGGAGCGAGGGCTGGCCGCCGCCGCTCGCGTGCACCGGATAGCAGCGGACCCGGCAAACAGCACGCGGATCATACGGAGCTACTCAGACCTCGAAGCTGCCGCCAGCGAGGGTCATCTTGCCGTGATCCTGGGCAACGAAGGCGGCAAGATCCTGGGGTCGGACGTGTCACTGGTAGACGCATGGTGGTGGATGGGATTACGGCACGTACAGTTCAACTGGGCGATGAGGAACCTGATCGGCGCGTGCCAGTCGAACGAAGACGAACCCGACCGGCCCGGATTGACGGAGTTTGGCGCCGAGGTCGTTCAGCGGATGAACGAACTCGGGATGATCGTCGATGTCTCGCACTCAGCGCCGCAGACGATTCGCGATGTCTTGCAGGTAACGGGCAAGCCGATCCTGAATTCGCACAGCGGCTCACGGGAGATCGCGGACAAGCCGCAGAACCTGTGGGACGACCAGGTCCGGGACATGGCGGACAACGGCGGCGTGATCGGAGTCCACTTCTGCTCTCGCCTCGTACTCGGCGTCAACGATCGGCAGGCTGAGATCGAAGATGTCGTGCAACAGGTGCGCTACCTCGTCGACAAGGGCGGGATCGATGTCGTCGGACTCGGTCCTGACTGGGTGCTTGGCAAGCCGGAGCGGGACAACAACTACCTGCGGAACACCGACCAGACGGACATCACCTGGGCGAAGGGCCTCGAGGACAGCGGCGAGATCGGCAACCTGAGGCCGGCGCTTGGGGAAGCAGGGTTCAGCGGCTCGGAGACCGACAAGATCCTCGGCGGAAATCTCCAGCGGCTGTTCAGGGACGTTCTGCCGGCCTGAGATCAGTTCCGCCGGACCCGCCTCATCACACCGGCATTGTCCGCTTCGTGTACTCGCGTCCCACCTGCGCCGTGTCCTCCCGGTGACCGGCCACCACCCGAACGCCCTCGTCGATCTTCTCCTTGATGTTCTCGGGAGTGCAGCCGTCCAGGAACGGGATCCCGTTGGCCTTGCAGGCGTCTCTCACCCGCTCACGCGCCTCAACAAGCCTAGGATCGAGCGGCTTCGAAGGGTCACGCTTGATGCCGAACGACATGTGGAGGTCGCCCGGGCCCCACTCTGCAAAGCCGATGCCCGGCACCGATAACGTCTGCTCGACGTTCGTCAGCGCTCGAACCGTTTCGATCTTGATGCCCAGCAGCTGCTCTCCATCCGGGTTGACCGGCCAGGGATCGCACCTCTCTACGTACTCGTCGGCGCTCAGCCCCCATACGGGCGCCGAAGTGGGCTGAGAGCCGGTGCCGCGTGTTCCTCTATCGAGCCCATAGCCGACGCCCGCCATGTTGATCGGGTAGCGGCAGGACTCGACGAAGGCTCTGACAGCGTCGGGTGTTTCGGCCTGGCAAAGCAGGATGCCGTGGACCCCGCGGGCGAGGATCTGGCGGAACTGCCATGCGTTGTAGCGGATGTAGTCTTCAGATACGCCCTCAACCGGAGTCTCGACGATGACTGGTGGAGTGCGATGCCCCGAGTTGGTTGGCCCGCCATCGATCAGGCCTCGCATGTACTCGTCCAGCCCGGCCATGTTGAAGGAGCCGTGCTCCATCCCCACGTTTATGTAGTCCGCCCAGGTCTTAGAGTCCTGCTTGCCCTGCTCGTAGGTCAGCACATGGCCGGTGTGGCCGCCGTCGTAGTAGATCGGCTGGTCGTCGATGAGAAGCTCAATCGCCCGGTTGATTCGAGAAGCCATTCGCCGCTCCAGTGAGGATGATCAGGGCTTGAAGTTGCCGGCCTGAGTCCGGCCGACGTGATCTTAACCCAGGAGCCGCGGGCGATCATGTCCTGGTGCCGTTAGTCTTAGTACACCAGATTCGAAGCAGTCCACCGGCCAGGCTTAAGTGCCCTTCTCTACCCTGAACAGACGATCAGCAGGCGCGCTTGCAGCCGCGGCGCTCGCCCTGCTGTTCGCCTGCGCAGCTCCCGACAGCGAAGAGCAGGACAGGAATTGGACAGAGTCGGCAGATCTGATAGCAACATCGGACAGGATCGTCCTGGCACAGTTCGTCGAATCGCGCCAGGAGACGGTTCAGCTAGTTGACTCCGACTCCGGCGCGCTTGCGGGCGAAACAGAGATCCTGTTCAGGCAGTTCGAGATCTCCGAAACGGTGAAGGGCACGACCGATCCCGGCGATCTCCTCTGGGTGGCGTTCGACGCCGGGCGCGACGGCGAGCTGGTGAACGGGGAAGGCGATGTCCGGGATTTTGGCGGCTCGAACACCTACGTTTTGTTCCTGAAAGGACGTTTACGGCCGCTGGAGTATCCGCCGGAGTTCGGCTCAGTGCTGTGGACCGGGAATGGCGAGCCGGCGTTTGCGGAACTGGTCGGCGACGGACTGGAATTCAGGGCCGAGCGCCAGTACCTTGACTTGCTGCGGCAGGAAGGCCGCAACTTGCCCGACCGCCTGTCCGCTGCGCCGTTTGCTCTCACGCTGGACGAGTTAAGAGAAAACGCTGGATAGCTGGATCGCTCCGGCAACCGGATCGAAAGCAGTCGCAGGCCGCACCGACATGACCAGAAGAATTCTCGTTTCAAACGACGACGGCATCGATCACCCGGCGCTTTGGGACCTGGTGCGGGCGATACGCGACCTCGGCGAGGTGATCGTCTCCGCTCCAGACCGCAACTGCAGCGGCGTCGGCACCGCGATGACGCTTCACAACCCGGTGAGAGCGAACGAGGTGCGCAGCCGCGTCGATGGCGTGAGGGCGTACGCCGTCCAGGGCATGCCAGGAGACGCAGTCGTCGTAGGACTTCGCGAGCTTGCCGGTGGGCCAGTCGATGCTGTGATCTCGGGTATAAACCCCGGCAACAACGTCACCACGAACGTGCTGGTCTCAGGAACCGTAGGCGCTGCGTACGCGGGTCACTTGAACGGCGTACCGTCCATGGCCATATCGGTCGGTCACAGGGTCGACACCACCGACGAAATGTTGAACAACTCGGTTCGAGCGGCGGCCGAGACTCTCCTGGGCCACGATGGGCCGGCGCTCGTCAACATGAACTTCCCGTGGGCCGAAGACTGGCCGCTGAAGGGAGCGAGAATCACCTTCCCGGCGCCGCGCATCCTCGAAGACCAGACGCGGAAAGACCAGGTCGGCGAGGACCGGTTCTTCTGGATCGAGCGCGGACTGGTCGAGGGCGTCAAGTTCGACTCGCTGCCTGACGACTGCGACGTGGCGGCGCTGCGTGCCGGCTACGTTTCGGTGAACTCGATGGCATGGCCCATAGACGCGAACAGAGACGCGCCGCTGCTCGAAAAGATGGTCGCCAGCATCGAGTCGATCATCCCGTAGCGGTTTCTTGACGGCCTGTCCGGTCGGGAACAGAATCGCACAACGAACTCTTCGTGCCCCGAAACGCGCCTGACAAACAGATGGAGATGACCATGCTGTACGAGCTGAGGATCTACGAGTGCTACGCGGGAAAGCTGCCTGACCTGAACCAGCGCTTCGCTAACCACACCATGAAGCTGTTCGAGAAGTACGGCATCGTGAACGTCGGCTACTGGACGACCGAGGTCGGGCCAAGCGCCAATGAGCTGACCTACCTGCTGGGATTCAAGGACGCCAACCACCGCATGGAAGCATGGGCAAGCTTCCGTGCCGATCCCGAGTGGCAGCAGGTGCTGGAGGAGTCGCACCGCGACGGGATCATCGTGAAGAACGTCCGCAATCAGCTGCTTGTCCCGACGCCTTACTCACCGATGCAGTGAGCACGCTCACAGGCTCGACAACGGGGAAGGTCGTCAGCGTGAACCGCAGCCCGCGACACACGATGTCGAAACCTGTCCAGCAGTCGATCAGGCTGGTCAAGGGGCTTGGCGTCGAGGGCGATGCGCATTCCGGTGAAACGGTCAAGCACCGGTCGCGAGTGCGGCGCGATCCGACGCAGCCGAACCTCCGGCAGGTACACCTGATCCACGAGGAGCTACTTGCAGAGCTACGTAGTGGCGGCTTCGATATCCAGCCGGGACAGATGGGTGAGAACGTACTGACGTCCGGGATCGATCTGCTGGCTCTTCCGTGCGATACGCTGCTCACGATCGGCGAGTCTGCGGTTGTTGCGGTCAAGGGATTGCGCAACCCGTGCTCGCAGCTGGATGGAGTTTCGCCGGGCCTGATGCAGGCGGTGCTGGACAAGGACGATGCGGGCAATATCGTGCGAAAGTCGGGTGTCATGGGCGTCGTGGTCGAGTCCGGCGAAGTCGCGCCGGGTGATTCGATTGTCGCTACCCTGCCTTCGGAGCCGTTCCAGCCTCTCGAGGTCGTGTAGGCGCAGGTCGTGCCTCTAGCAGCGCAGGGAACCTCTTCTGGATCCTGTAGACCAAGCTCAATCTGAAGACACCGTAGCTCCTGACCAAGCAGGGCGCGGCATCTACCGCGGCTGGCCGATCGCTGCCGTCACCTTCGGCGCGCTCGGCGCAGTGCTCGGTATGGCGCAGTTCGCGTTTGGCGTGTTCATCATCCCGCTCGAAGAGGAGTTCGGCTGGACGCGTACCGAGGTCAACGTCGCCCTCTCACTCGGCATTCTGACCGGCGTCTTCTCGCCGCTCGCCGGCAGGTACATGGACAGGTTCGGCGCACGCTGGGTGATGGCCATCGGCCTCGGCATCATCGCGGTCGGATTCTTCCTGCGCGCCGCCATGGACGAGCTGTGGCAGTTCTACGTTTTCAGCGCCGTCATATTCGCTGGAACGGCGGGCGTGACGAACCTGCCTGCAGGACGACTGGTCACGCTGTGGTTCGCCCGTATCCGCGGTCGGATGATGGGTTTTGTCACGGCAGGCAACAACTTCGGCGCCATGATCTCCGTCCCGCTCATCACTGCGCTGATCGCCGCCTCTGGATGGCGTTCGGGATTCGCCGTGATCGGCGCCGTCATGGCGGTCCTGATGGTGCTGACCATAGTCGTAGTCAGGGACGGGCCGGTGGACGTGGAGCGTGAGGTGGGCAAGCGATGGACGCCTTCGGGCGCATCTTCGGAGTCGGCGAGGGCGTCGCTCGAAGGCTTCACCACCAGAGAAGCCATACGAGTCAACGCGTTCTGGCTGATCGCGGTCGGCATGACGCTGCAGCAGTTTGCGAGGACGGCGGTCGCATCCCAGCTGATCCCGCACCTCGAGCAGGATGGCTTCAGCACCGGCGCTGCGGCCACAGCCGTTTCGCTCGTGGCTTTCTTCGCCATGTCGAGCAAGATCATCTTCGGCAGGCTAAGCGAGAAGATCACCGCGCTCTACGCCTACGTCATCATCATCGCCCTGCAGATCGTTGGCCTTGTCGTCCTCATCTACAGTCCCGCGCAGCCGGTGGCATGGATCGCGCTCGCCACTTTCGGACTTGGCATGGGAGGAGTTGGCGCGCTCGGCCCACTGGCGATCGCCGAGACGTTCGGACTGAAGAACCTAGGCAGCATCCTCGGCCTGATGAGCTTCGCAGTGATCGTCCCGACCGTGGCAGGTCCTGTGATGTCGGGACAGGTCTTCGACCGGACCGGCATGTACGACGCAGCTTTCCTGGCGACGGCGGCGCTGCTGGCAGTTTCGATGTTCTGCTTCTTCTTCGCCGGCTTCCTGAAGCCGCGGGGATCGCGAACCGCCGCATCGACATGACGTTCGTGAAGTGTGTGGAGCCGCGCCGCCTGTCGTGATACCGTCTGCCGGTGCCAACCGGCGCACGCCGATGAACCACCGGCCAGGCCCATGCCAAACGTCCAGCGACTGAAAAACCTCTCAGGCTCCGCCTCTATCGTGGGCGTCGCCGAGTCGGACTCGCTTGGCAAGTTGCCGGAGAAGTCGCCTCTCGCGCTGCACTCAGAGGCAGCGTTGAACGCGCTGGACGACGCCGGACTTCAGCTCTCCGACGTCGACGCGCTGTTCACTGCTGGATGGTCGACGCTGGACGTCGCCGAGTATCTCGGCGTTCAGCCCAGGTTCACAGACGGCACATCGGTTGGAGGCTCTTCGTTCGTGATCCATGTCGCGCACGCCATGGCGGCGATCGCGGCCGGCTACTGCGAAGTGGCGTTGGTCACCCACGGCCAGTCCGGGCGCTCCGACCGTGCGCCGATCCCGCGCAACCCGGGCGCGCCGATGACGCAATACGAGTACCCGTACGGCATCATCGGGCCGCCGGTGTCGTACGCGCTCGCCTGCCGCAGGTACATGCACGAGTTTGGCGAAGAGCGCGCACGTCAGGCGATGGCGGAGATCGCGGTCTCGACCCGGAAGTGGGCGAACCTGAACCCGAAGGCGTACTTCCACGACCGGCCGATGTCTTTCGATGAGTACCACGACTCTCGCTGGGTTGCATGGCCGTTCCATCTGGTCGACTGCTGCCTCGTGACCGACGCCGGCGCTGCGATCGTCGTCACAACCCCGGAGCGCGCCGAGGACTGCCGCAAAGGCGGAGTGACGGTGCTCGGCGCAGGCGAGGGCCACGACCACTCGATGATCTCGCAGATGCCGGACCTGACCAGCGCGTTCGGCCGTAACACCGGTCCGCAGGCGCTGGAGATGGCAGGCGTTGGTCACGATGACCTCGACCTGGCGATGATCTACGACTCTTTTACCTACACCGTGCTCGTCACGCTCGAAAACCTGGGCTTCTGCGGGCCGGGCGAAGGGCCGGACTTCGTCGCCGACCAGGTCACGGCGCCGGGAGGCTCATTCCCGCTGAACACGAGCGGCGGCGGCCTCTCTTACACTCACCCGGGCATGTACGGCATCTTCACTGTCGTGGAAGCGGTGCGGCAGTTGCGTGGTGAGACCGGTGAGCGCCAGTTGGACAAGTGCGATCTTGCGCTGGCGCACGGCACCGGCGGTCTGCTGTCTTCAACCGGAACCGTAGTGCTCGGGAGGCCGTGATCTATGCCTGCTGAATACTCGAAGCCTCTGCCGGTTCCGCAGCCCGAGTCAGACCACTACTGGGAGCAGGCTACCCAGGGCAAGCTGGTGCTCCAGAGGTGCAAAGACTGCGAGAGCGCGCGGTTCTACCCGCGGGTCCTGTGCGTGGCGTGCCAGGGACGTGACCTCGAATGGATGGAGTCGGCGGGCCGGGGCAAGCTCTTCACCTTCTCGATCGTCCATCAGCCGCCTCATCCCGGGTTTCGAGAGGATGTGCCGTACATCGCCGCCATCGTGGAGCTCGACGAGGGCGTGAGAATGCCGTCACAAGTAATCGGCATCGAACCTGACCCGGAGCAGCTACACATCGGGATGCCGCTGGAAGTAGCATTCGAGCACGTAACCGATTCGATCGCTCTTCCAAAGTTCCGACCCGCCGCGCAGTAGCTCCTGTAAGGCGTCGCTCACACCCAGAACCACAGGCCATGAACAGCAGTTTCCTGAGATTTTCCGACATCGATCCTGGCGAGATCGAGACCCTGATCCAGCGAGCCGTTGCCATCAAGGCAGGCGACCACGAAGCGCCGCTGGCAGGCAGGTCCGCGGTCCTGATGTTCGAGAAGCCGTCGCTGCGCACGAAGCTGAGTTTCTGGGTCGGCATCGAGAAGCTTGGCGGGCGGCCTGTCTACTTCGGTCCTGAAGAGGTCGGGTTGGGTAAGCGGGAGCCGGTGGCCGACGTGGCGAAGGTCGTTTCCAGGATGAGCGATGTGGCCATCATCCGGACGTTCGCCCAGGAGGTGCTCGACGAGTTCGCAGCCGCCGGGTCGATCCCGGTTGTCAACGCGCTGTCTGACTTTGAGCACCCGTGCCAGGCGCTGGCCGACGCGCAGACTGTGTTCGAGCATTGCGGGAAGCTGCGAGGCGTCCGCGTGGCGTTCGTTGGCGATGGCAATAACGTCGCCCGTTCCCTTGCCTACGCCGTGGCCGGGTCCGGCGGGAGCCTGGTAGTTGCCTCTCCCGATGGATACGAACTCGACTCAGACACGCTCGCCGGAGCAACTGACTACGGCTCTGAACTGGGCGGCACGGTGGAGCAGGTGCGTTCGCCCAAAGAGGCGGCCAAGGGCGCGGATATCGTATACACGGATGTCTGGGCGAGCATGGGCCAGGAGTCAGAGGCTTCGGCGCGGATCGAGGCGTTCTCCGGCTACCAGGTCAACCCGGAACTGATGTCTCACGCCGGCCCGGGCGCCAAGTTCATGCACGACATGCCGGCGCACCCCGGTGAAGAGGTGTCTGAAGGCATGCTCGAGCACCCGTCCTCTATCGCTTTCGACCAGGCTGAGAACAGGCTGTGGGCACAGGCGGCGCTGGTGGAGGCGTTGCTCAAGTAGACGGTTCAGCGGTCGACCATTCGGGCGCGGTGCGAACTCGATCTGAACACGCTCTCCGCTGGCAAACCGCCGCGCGGTAAGAGATGATTGGGCGACCCGCCTGCAGGAGCCTCGACATTGCCCTCTCGTCTTCCAATCGTGGCCATCGTCGGTCGTCCCAACGTCGGAAAGTCCACGCTCTACAACCGGCTTGCTGGCCGGAGGATGGCGATCGTCTCCGATGTGCCCGGTACAACGCGCGACCGCATCTCGATGGACGCCGAGTGGAACGGCAAGCGCTTTCTCCTGGTCGACACAGGCGGCATCGAGGATCGGCCCGGCGATCTGCTCTGGGAAGACGTTCGAGCACAGACAGCACAGGCGCTCGAAGACGCCGACGCAGTGATACTGGTGGTCGACGCGGCCGAGGGAATATCGCCGGGTGACCGGGAGGCCGCGGACCTGGTCCGTCGGTCGAACAAGCCGTACGTGCTTGCGGCCAACAAAGCAGACAATCTGAATCGCGAAGTGGCGGCCGCCGAGTTCTACCAGTTATCAAGCTTGGACCCGGTGCCGATTAGCGCCTACCACGAACGCGGCATCTCCGACCTTATGGAGAAGCTGTTCGAAGTTATGCCGGTCGAACCGGCCGAAGACGAAGCCAGCGGGTCGATCCGGATCGCCATCGCAGGCAGGCCGAACGTTGGCAAGTCCGCTCTGTTCAACGCGCTGACGGGTGAAGAGCGGGCGATCGTCAGTCCAATCCCCGGCACGACGCGGGATTCTATAGACAGTCGATTCTCGTACGACGGTCACGACCTGACTTTCCTCGACACCGCCGGTCTCAGGCGAAGAGGCAAGGCCGAGGAAGGCATCGAGAAGTACAGCGTGATCCGGACTATCGGAGCCATCGAGCGTTCGCACATATGCCTCTTGCTGCTTGATGCAACCGAGCTGGCGACCGCGCAGGACACTCACATCGGTGGTTTCATCGACGAGGCGTACCGAGCCGCGATCATCGTCGTGAACAAGTGGGACCTGGCAAAGCAGCACGAACTGGACCGAGACTCGGCGACTGCGACCGTCAGGTCACGCTTCAAGTTCTTTCCTGACGTGCCTGTCATGTTCACGTCCGCTCTGACCGGCGCCGGAATCGACAGGATCCCGGACGTCGTTGTCTCGGTCTGGGAGCAGTTCAGCCGGCGATTGCGCCGCGAGGAGTTGAGCCGGACCATGTTCGACGCGATCGGCATGAACCCGCCGCCGTCGCAGGGCTCGACGCGGCCCCGCATCTTCCGGGTCCAGCAGACCAGGACCGCTCCGCCCACCTTCGAGTTTTCCTCGCGGCACCCAGAACTAATACACTTCTCGTACCGGCGCTACCTTGAGAACAGGCTGCGAGAGGCGTTCGGCTTCAAGGGCTCGCCTGTGCGAATGCAGTTCGTTTCGAGGGATGGATGACAGACACAGTCGCCTGGATACTTGCGATACCAGTCGCTTACCTGATCGGCGCGCTGCCGACCGGCTATCTGATCGGCAAGGTCTGGCGCGGCGTCGACGTGCGGAAGTACGGCAGCGGCGGCACCGGCTTCACCAACGTGATGCGCACGCTTGGCAGGACGGCCGCGGTCACGGTTCTGGCCGTGGATATCGCCAAGGGCGCCGTTCCGGTCGTGATTGCCAGCTTCGCCACCGACGTGGAGATCATCCGTGCGGTTGCCGGGTCAGCGGCGGTGATCGGCCACGTCTATCCGGTATACACGAAGTTTGAAGGCGGACGCGGCGTCGCCACGGCTTACGGCGCGCTGCTGGTCCTTTCACCCATCGCCGCGGGCGCTGCGGCGGTTGGGCTGCTGGTGATCGCCGCGACTAGGTACGTTTCAGCAGGCTCGCTTGCAGGCACGATCATCGCCACCTCGACCATGGTGATACTGGTCCTGCTCGATCACCACGAGGCCGGGATCCTCGTCTTCGCAGGAGCGATCGCCTTCTTCATCTCGGTCCGGCACATCGGCAACATCGGGCGGCTGGTCCAGGGCACCGAGAGCCAGCTCGAGGCCGCGGCAAGGCCGAGACGCAGCAGGTAGAGCAACCGCTCTGCCCTTCCAGCTACGGTCGATCGGCCGGCATTGCCGCCGTGCTCCTGCGGACCCGGCCACTACCGAAATCTCTCGCGTGCGGCTAAGCTGACTCGCCATGGTGCGAATCGGAATAGTTGGAACGACAGGGTTCGCCACAACCCTCGGAATCATCTCTGCACGAGCAGACAACCCGACCTGGTTGTGGTCACGCTCCGCGGCCGAGGCCGACCGGTTCGAGGAGAGCCGGGAAAACGCCCGGCTCCTGCCGGGCGCCCGGTTTCCCGAGCGCATGAGCGTCACGGCCGACCCGGCGGAAGCGCTCCAGGAGTCCGACATCGTCGTTATCTCCGTGCCCTCGGTGACGATGCGGCAGAACCTTCAGGCAGTAAGCGAGTTCATCAGCTCCGAAGCCACGGTCCTCTGCGCCACCAAGGGCATCGAGATCGAATCCGGTAAGCGGATGACCGAGCTCATGGTCGAGGAGCTGAACGTCGATCCCGCCACTGTCGGCGTGCTCTCCGGCCCGAACTTCGCGACGGAGATCGCAGCCGGCAAGGCCGCTTCGGCCACGGTCGCATTCAGCGACGAGAGCACCGCTCAAAAGGTGCAGGACGCGCTGAATACCAACATCTTCAGGCTGTACACCAGCACCGACGTCATCGGCGTGGAGCTGGGCGGCGCGCTCAAGAACATCATCGCCATCGGCTCCGGGTTCATCGACGGCGTCGGCATGGGCGCCAATGTGAAGGCTGCTTTCGTCACTCGCGGGCTCCACGAGATTACCCGGCTGGGCGTTTCTCTCGGCGCACTGCCGGAGACGTTTGCCGGTCTTTCCGGCATGGGCGACCTGGTCGCCACCTGCTACAGCGAGCTGAGCAGGAACTATCGGCTGGGACAGACGCTTGCGACCGGCGCTCCGCTTGAGGAGGCGCTGGAGCGGCTGGGCAGGACGGCCGAGGGGGTTCCGACGACGCGGGCCGCGGTCCGGCTTGCGCAGAAGCACGCTATTGAGATGCCCATCGCGGTGGCGACGAATGATGTGCTGGAGGGCAGGCTCAAGGCGCAAGACGCGGCTGCGGTCCTGCTGGCTCGCAAGCCACAGCCCGAGGTCCGTTACTGATTTTCCGTTTTCGAAGCTGTGCCCAGTTCGCCGGCTTCGTACATCAGCGCCGTCAGCGCGACGACCGGAGCGGTTTCGGCTCTCAGGATCCTCGGTCCTGCGCCCGCAAGCAGCGCCCCGGCCGCCGAAGCGGCTCGCGCCTCGTCGACGGAGAGGCCGCCGACGGGGCCGACGAATACTGCGACATGGTTCGGCTCGCTGCTAAGGCTCTCCTGCAGGGCCTGCCGCAGCGTCACCTGCCTCTCCTCTTCCCACAGCACGATCATCGGTCTGTCCGACCCGACCTGTGACAGGCACGAGTCGAAGGCCTGCACGGGAAGAATCTCTGGCACGCGTGTGCGGCCAGACTGTTCAGAGGCCTCGATAGCGATACGCCGCCACCGTTCGAGCTTGCTGGCGCCCGGGTTGGCGTCGCGGGCTTGCACGCGCTCGGTGATCACAGGAATGATCCGTAACGCGCCCAGTTCCGTGCTCTTCTGAACCACGTACTCCATTCGGTCGGCAGGAACCAGCGCCTGGCAAACGGTTACGTCGAGCCGCGGCTCAGTGCCCAGCTCCACAGGCTCCTCAAGGAGGACTGAGACCGAGTTCTTGTTGACAGAGACGATCTCTGCGCGCCATTCGTTACCTGTGCCGTTGAAGAGACGGATCAGTTGGCCTTCTCGCATCCTGAGGACCCTGGATACCTGCCTGCTGATCGTTTCAGGCAGCTCGATTTCAGCACCCGCAACAAGTTCCCTCGCGTTCAGGTAGAAACGGTTGGAGCTCATGCGTGACGGACCTTGAACGAGGTCCAGTCCTCGACCTGCCGCCGCTCGTACAGCACGCCGCCAGCGGCTGCGAAGGTCTCCTCGACCTCCGAGTAGCGGTCCTCCAATACCCCGGAGGCGATGATCGCTCCGCTCGGCTTGAGGGATCGAAGCAGCTCACTTGAGAGAAGCTTCAGCACGTTGGCCGAGATGTTCGCCAGTGTGAAGTCGAACGACGCCTCCGGGACCCGGCTATCCGGCAGTGAGCCGTGGAACACCGCAACATTGGACGCGACGCCGGCGCGTTCAGCGTTCTGAGTCGTCGACTTCACTGCGTCTTCTTCAACGTCAAAACCGACCGCCCGTGCGGCGCCCATCTTCACCGCTGCGATCGAGAGAATTCCAGATCCGCATCCCGCATCGAGAACCTGTCGATCGTTGAGGTCGGCCTCCTCCATCGCTGACAGCACCATCGCTGTCGTCGGGTGGTGTCCAGTGCCGAACGCCAGGCCGGGCTCGAGCGGGATCACGATGTCGCCAGGCCGGGCATCGGCCTCTACGCCGGTCGGCGATATCACGATCCGACGCCCAATTCGGACCGGCTCGAACTGTTGGTTCTTCCACTCGTCGTCGAGGACCTGCCTGACTTCGAGTTCGGGCAGCGGGCACAGGTAGGCGATCAGCTTGAGCCCAACGTCGATCATCGCTCGCCGCGACTGCGCTGTTGGATCGTCCGGGAGGAACGTTTTGACGATGACCGGCGCGTTCAGAGGCGGTGACTCGTCTTCGTCCGGGTTGTAACCGCCGGGCAACTCGATCACGGCGGAGCCTTCGCCGTGCTTCGAGAAGAGATGACTGACCGGTTCGGCGTACTCGCCGGGCACCCTGATACTGAGCTCAGTCCAACGCATCCGTTCGTGACCTCGGCCTGACATGCTATCCGACCGGGCCAAAAAGCAGACGGCCGCTAGCTGAAAGCGTCCTTGATACGTCCGAATATCCCGCCGTCGTCCTCGACCCCGATGTCTGGTGTCCTCAGCGATTCTGCGAGCTCTTCGAAAAGCTCGCGCTGGCGGTCACTTAGCTTCCTGGGCGTGGCGACCCTGACGGCAACGAGCTGGTCGCCTCGGCGTGCTGAGTTGCCGACATGAGGGATTCCGGCGTTGCGGATTCGGAATACCTTGCCGGTCTGAGTGCCTGCGGGAACCTTCAGCTCTTGCTCTCCATCTATCGTCGGCACGGTGAGCACGGTGCCGAGAGCGGCCTGCGCGATGTTCACGCTCACCTCGGCCAGCACATCGTTCCCGTGACGTTCGAAGAGCTCGTGCGGCTCGACTCGGACGTAGACGTAGAGGTCTCCGGCCGGGCCGTTCATCGCGCCCTTCTCGCCCTGCCCCCGCATCACGATTCGTGACCCGTCGTCTATGCCGGCCGGGATCTCGACCGCTATCTTTCTTGTACGTCGCTCGGTCCCGCGTCCCCTGCAGTTGGTGCACGGCGTCTCGATAGTCTGGCCGGTCCCGGCGCATGTAGAACACTGGGCGACCTGCTGGAACTGCCCGAACACCATGCGCTGCACCCGGCGGACCTCGCCGGACCCGCCACACGTCGCGCAGGTTGCCGGCTGCGTGCCCGGCTCGGCGCGACTGCCTTCGCAGCGGCTGCAGGACTCCTGTCGGTCGACATCGAACTCTTTCTCGATGCCGAACGCAGACTCGGTGAACGAGACCGTCACTTCATACTCGAGGTCGTTGCCACGAGACGGGCCGCGGCGGCTCGATCCTCCGAAGAAGGCGTCGAAGATGTCTCCGAACCCGCCGAAGTTCTGGAAGTCGTCGAAGCCACGGCCAGCGGCGCCGTTCGACACGCCGGCGTGGCCAAACCTGTCGTACGCCCGGCGACGTTCCGGATCGCTGAGTATTTGGTACGCCGCGTTGACCTCTTTGAACTGTTCGGAGGCTTCGGGGTCCTTGTTGCGGTCCGGATGGAACTTGAGCGCCTGTTGCCTGAAGGCCTTTTTCAGGTCTTCGGGAGAGGCGTTCCGAGGCACGCCGAGCACCTCGTAGTAGTCACGCTGCTGGGTCATAGAAGCTACTTGCGCGAGTTCTAACGGTGATAGAGGTGGCGCTGTTCAGCGCCCACCGCAACCTGACAATTATAGTCCGCAGAGGCCGATTATCCGAATCAGGGATAGCACAGTAACCCGGACAGTCGCTCCAGATAGGAGCCGGAAACCAGGTTAGCCTGCGCCGTAGACTCGCCGGACGATGCTGTTGAGCGACATGCCGGTGTGAGTCACAACCGGAATGGCCCGCTCGTAGGCGACTCGTGTCGGCGCGAGTATGCCGACAGCGCCCGTGACCTCGTCCGCGACACCGTAGCCGGCGACGATCACGCTGAACTTGTGAAGCGAGTCATGGCGGTTCTCTTCACCGATGAACGTTACTGCGCCGGAGTCGGCAAGAGCGGCCGCAGCAAGATCCTCGAATACAACGTCACTCTCGATGGCGGTGACCGCCATCTGCGCCCGCTCAGCGTCGTCCTCGAATTCTGGCTGCTTGAACAGGCGAGACAGGCCCTGCAGCTTCCGTGCCTTCAGGCGCTCAGTTTCGTGGCGGTGAGCCACACCGATCGCGGAGTCCACGACCTGCCTGTCGAACTTCCTCTTCGGCCGCTCATCGCTGGCTCGGAGGGAGGCGAGAGATTTGCCGGCGATCATCTTGTTGACCCTGTTGCGAGTCTTCTCAAGGTCCGATGCCGTGAGGTTTCGGGAAGTGTTGATGAGTTGCCGGTAGACGACCGCCTCCTGCATCACCACGACCAGCATGACCAGCATCTCCTGCAGTTCGAGAAGCTGGATCCCCTTGATGGACGGTGACGTGGCGTGAAGCGGCGTTGCGAACGCTACCGTGTCGAGGAGTGAAGCCAGGATGTTCGCCGCCGTGTTCGCCCACTCGTCGACGTCCTCCGGCGACTCTTCGAGGCCGGCCTGCACCTGCCTGGCATCGTCGCCAACAGGCGCTGTCGGGCCTTCGAGCCAGTCAACCAGCTGTCGATACCCTTTGTCAGAGGGCACGCCGCCTGCCGAGATGTGAGGACGGTGTATGTATCCCTCTTCTTCGAGTGCGACCATCTCGTTGCGCACTGTGGCCGGGCTCACAGACAGACTCTCCGCGCGGGCGATCGCGCTGGACGCCACCGGCACCGCGGTGCTGATGTAGTCGTTGGCGATTATTCGCAGTATCTGGCTTTTTCGTTCGGTGAGCATGGCTGCGCATCAGTTGAGGGAAAACTGGGATCCGCGAGAAGAAATCACCGGTCCCAATCGCTGGAAATTAGCATGTGATTTTCCGAGGTGTCAACGCATTGACTGCCTTTTTGGGACGTTGCACCATTGTAGGTACGATTGAAGCTCCTCTTGAGATCAATCCCGCTTATCCTCCTGCGAGTTGAGTGAGTAGGTAGACATGGAAATCCGTTCGCTCGGCCGGTCCGGTTTTGAAGTCAAGTCGGCGGTCGGCACAGTGCTGATAGATCCACCTGACACCGCGCTGTCAGGATCTTTTCCCGACCCGAATACGATCGTTGCTTTCAGCAAACGCGGGGGCAGGCGAGATGTCCCTTCAGGCGTTGCAAAGCTGATCGAGGGGCCGGGAGAGTACGAGATCGGAAGCGTGAGCATTCGAGGGGTTGCAACGCCCGCGGACGACCCGGCTGTCTCGCACGAGATCAACACGGCCTATCTGATCGACGCTGATGGTGTGCTGGTCTGCTCTACCGGCGGGCTTGGCAGCGCGCCCGACGCAGCGTCAACGCAGCAGCTAGGCAAGGTCAACGTGCTGTTGCTGGATCCGGAGCAGTCTCCGCTTTCGGCAGATGAGCTTGCCGCCACTACGAGGAACTTCGAGCCGGACGTGGTTGTGCCGTCCGGTTTCGACAACGCGTCGTCAAAGCCGGGAAAGCTGCTGAGCAGTTTGCTCTCGGAGCTCGGCGTCAAAGACCTGGAGCCGCAGCCAAAGGTGACCATTTCACGGTCATCGCTGCCAGACTCACGTACGACGGTCCTGCTAACGCCTACAGCGTAAGGCTTCGTGCAGTAAGCGGTTGCATTCTAGGAGTGGCGCGTTTCATCGCCACGTCTCATTGAGCGCCATTGACTCCGCGGCCGACTCTTCCTTAGTCCAACTGGTCGCTCGCGCCCGTGCGAGCACGCATCAATCGCCTCGACAGCAGCAATGCGAACGGCAGAGCGAACAGGGCGACTAGTCCGCCTGATGCCGGCCCGCCGGCGGTTGAGTTGCAGGACCCTCCGCCGTTCTCGTCATCCGGCTCGGATGTGGCCGTGGCCTGCGCCGCCGAAGTAGCTGTGGCGATGGGCGTCGGCGTCGCCGTCGGCGTCGCCGTTGGAGTTGGCGTCGGAACCGGAGTCGGTGTCCGAGTCGGCTCAGGTGTGGGCGTTGGCTCAGGTGTTGGCGTTGGAGCCGGCGGAAGCTGTGGGAAGATCAGGTTGAAGGACTCGAGGAACTCGTTCCCCTTAAACGGCGTGGACTGCACGGCGCGAAGATCGCCGATGAAGAACACCACCTGTGCGCCGAGGAACTCCTCTTCTACGGGATTCACCACGACCTGGTATCGGCCGCCTTCGATCGTGGCGAACGGCGAGGTGTAGTCGCCCACCGTGGCGTAGATCGGCGTGCCATCCGGCGGGATGGAGGAGCCGGCGATCACTTGCCCCGAGTAGAGCGATGGCAGCAGGACGATGGGCGTCGGCGTGGGCGTCGGGGTCGGAGTGGGGGTCGCTACGGGTGCGGCGTTGAAGTCCAGGTCCTGTGTGCGCAGGATTGGCAACGTCCAGGAACAGCCCAGGCATGTCTGGCCACTCAGGATCGGTGCGAAGATCGAAACGTTCGTCGAAATGACCTGGTCGTCAAGCCAGAACTCGATCACACCACCCTCAGCCTCGCGGGCTGGTCCAACAACGAGCGCCGTATAGCGGCTATTGACCGACTTTCCGACGATGGCCGGTGGCGAGGTGTAGATCACCTCACCCACCGAGTCTCTGATCTTCGCATTGAGGCTGAAGCCGTTTGGAGACGGCTCACCATTTATCGTCACGTTGCCCTGGAAGATGATCGTCCGGAGCTCGGGCACGCCCTGCGCCTCCGCCTCTCGGCCCAGGCCGGCGACAGCCGTCACGACAGATGCGATTGCGGCGGCGGCGAGCACTACGAAGGCGGCGCGAGTTTTCATGCCGGAGATTTTCACTTTGGAACGATTACCTGACTGTAACTGGGGATGATGAGATCAAGGACGGTGAGTGGCCTTACCGGCAACTCCACAGGGGAAATACGCACAGTTT
This sequence comes from Dehalococcoidia bacterium, assembly GCA_028278465.1. Classification (GTDB taxonomy): domain Bacteria; phylum Chloroflexota; class Dehalococcoidia; order Lucifugimonadales; family Lucifugimonadaceae; genus JAJCYX01. The sequence goes on from JANQEF010000180.1 coordinate 19,620, forward strand.
CTAATCCTAGCCTTCTCCCCGCCGGTTCATGGCCCTGTGTCAGACCGCGTGCGCAAACGGTCGTCCATTTATTACATCACAGCAGGTTCACCGGAGTCACGAATAAACCGAACGCGAAGCGCCCCCTCCCGAACCCGGAAGGGGGCGCTTATTGTCAGTCTTAACTGACCCTCACTTCCCTTACGGGAAGATCGGTCGCGGTGTGGTCACCTCAACGAAGAGAACTTCACCAGTGTTAACCGTCGTAGAGCCGGAGAGCTCTTCCATGGTCAGGTTCTCTGGGTTGTACTTGTAGACACGGCCTTCATCAACCTCACCGAGGTAGTCAGCCACCGTAACGGTAGTGGTACCGCTAGGTATCTGCCTCTCCAGGGCAGCCGATGAGCCGGTTGTCTGCTTGCGGCTCGTGTCCACGATCGGAATGGCGTTGAATCCGGTCACCGTCGGGATCGTGACGATCCCGGGTGGTGAGCCAGAAGCCGGCAGCACTTCACCAACCAGCAGGGCTGAAACCTGTTCGAAGTTGTTGGAGTGTACCCAGTAAGCCTGCGTAGAGCTGATGGTCGTTAGACCATTCTCTGTTGCGGGCTCGAGCATTCCAGACACCGTGTCACGAACGGCGACACGCCACTGTCCCGGCACGTTCGGGTCGAATCCGAGCACTGCATCGTGTCCAGCGTTCGTGAACACGCTGTTGATGCTCGGGTCAACCGGGTCTGACGGGAACGACAGAGCGTTCCAGCCAGCGAACATGTCGAGGTCGAAGGTGTCGCGTTCTTCGATCGTCACCGTCAGTTTGGTGTCCGTCGCGTTCTCGTTGCCGGCAGCGTCCTTCGCATCGCCGGACTCGATCAGCAGGTCGTGGTCACCAAGCGACAGGTCTGACGGCGGGATGTAGAAGAACCGCTTGCCGTCACTCGCCGCCACCACATCGGCCGTGATGTCTGTCCCGTCCAACTGAACCTTGCTCAGTGTCACCGTCGACGCCTCAGGCGTCGTCGCGTTCTTGTAGTCGATGATGATCGACGGGCGAGTCTGGTCTGTCTTGTTGTTTGTTGCGCCACCAACGGTCAGAACCGGGTCCGACAGCTCTGTGTCGAGCCTGAAGTTCGGCGTGCCGTCTTCATCCGCGTCCGTCCCACCGGTTGTGCCGGAGTTCGCAGCAACGTCGACCGAAGTGATCTTGATTGCGCGCTTACCGTCGGCCACGGAAGACGGAGCGGAGTAAGTAGCGACCCAGGTGTTGGTTCCCTGTCCCAGTGCGATAGGAGCAGGTGAGTCCGCAGCACCATCGTCGATGTGGACCGCAACCGTGGGCGCGCCTGAGAGTGACTCGTCAGACACGATCATGATTTCGATCTCATCGTTGGTCAGGCCGGTGGCATCCTCGGAACCTGTGCCAGTGCCTGAGCCACCGCTCAGCGTCACAGTCAGAGTCGGCGCAATGCCGTCTGCCACGTCAACCTCGTCATCGGTGAACCCGAGGAACTGGCTGATCGCGTTACCTGCCTGGTCCGAGATGATGTCCTGCAGCTTAACTGTCGGGGTCTCACTGGAAACCAGGTCTTCGCTGAGCTCGAGGTAAACCAGGCTCTGCGCGCCACCGACACCTGTGCTGATGGTCTCGAGCAACTCATCGAACGTAGCCGAGTTGCTGTCATCAACGTTGAACGGATCACCGTCCGCGTCGACCAGCGTGTTCACGACAGTCACCTTGGTTGGCGTCCTGACAGAACCGTTGTCGAGCGTAACCGTGAAGTCGGTCGCCTGAACGTTCTGAAGCTTGTCGATGAAGGCAATCCTCAGAGAGTTCTTGGCCTTGATCTCTTTCGAGCCATCCCAGGCCAGGCCTGTGTGGCGGTCGTTGAGCACGTTCGTGGCGTTCGGGTCTGTCTGGTCGATCTTCACAGTCGGAAGATCAATGTCCGACGTGGAAGGGTTGCTGTCTGACAACCCGGTGTTACCCGCGAGGTCCGACACCTTCACAACCCAGTCCACGATGTGGTCCGGATCCACGCTACTACCCAGGGTAGGAATGTCGTTATCCGGGCTATCGGAGAAGCTGAAGGCAGTGTCTCCGTCAACCGCGCCTGACGTGGATACGCCAAGATCCAGTGCGCCAGAAAGGATCGCACCCGTCACGAAGCTTGTAACCACGTCGTCGTCGTTCGCGGCGTCGTCGCCATCGTCAACGAAGACCTTGATCGTGTCGACACTGAGACCGGCACCGGTCTCAGAGATCGTTCCACTGAACGTGGGCCTCCGGTTCGTCGTAGCACTGCCATTTAGCGGCGAAGTGATCGTTGCCGTAGGAGCGGCGGTATCGATCGTGACCGACGTCGACCGCTTGGCGCCGTCACTATCCGTGAACTCGAACGAAACCGGGCCGACATTGGTCTGAATCTTAGCGGCGGTTCCGGATGTGTTACCCGGGGTACCGTTCGTAGGAGTGACCGTATTGTCTTCCAAGCGCACGAACCCTTCGAAACGTCCGGTTCCGATGCCTGTTTCCTCGGCATCGATCGTAACTCCACTAGAGTTCAGCTCGCTCTTGATCGTCACCTCAACCTCGCCCTTCTGGGCAGTGTTGTAGGTAACGGTGTCAATCGTCTGAGGGACGATGTCGATGTTCACGAAAGCGGTGATGACCGGGTCTCCGGAGCCGCTGCCGGCGAAGAAGTTGGTGATTGTCAACTCGTCGCCGTTGAGCTCGGTCTGCCCCGTGTCAGACCCGATAATCGAGGTGTCGTCCTGGACATCAGCCAGCGTGCCCGCGATCGGCCTGGTCGTGCCAGCGCCGGTGAGCTTGATGGTGATCGAGCTACCAGCAGTGATCGTCGCACTGATCGTGTTACCGCCGGTGCTGTTGACGTTTATCTCACCGGTACCGGACGCGGAAGTCGCGACCGGAACCGTAACGCCAGTGTCCTTGACGATGACCCTGATTAGATCAGAGTCGGTTTCCGTAATTCTGCCGGACTCACCATACGTACCAAAAACAGTGCTCTTGGTCGTGTAGTCTTCCGGCGGTGAGCTTTCGTTGGTGATCTTCGACCACTCGTTCGCGACAAAGATTGATCCTGTCGCCGCCTTAGTGGCCGAGGTAGAGCCAACGACAGCTACAACGGCGAGTACAAGTACCGCCAGTCCAGCTAGCCATTTCACTGAAAGCTTCACAGCTTCAGTCCCCCTTGCATCCGCGTTTCTTACCCACATACATCAGCAGAAGGGCAGAGGGAGGTTCTCTTCTTCGAACATCTTCTGCCGGTGCCGGGTGGTTCTAAAACTCGGAGGTCTCCGATGCTGTTTAGTACCTAGCGCCAACGCGGCGGCCAGGGTGCCGATTCCAATACGTCTATCAAGGATCCTGAGCACGCGAATCGGCGCGCGCGCAACCGGACCTCGGGTCAAGCCCATGCGATTTAATCACTGCCTGAATTGCAGTGTCAACCCAGTCGGGCTGTCCCTTTTTCCCGTTTCTCTCGGCTTTGGGTGCAGCCACCTATCCGCAAGCGGATACGGGCTTTCCCTCCCTCCAGAGAGATCCGAGTCATCGGACACACTGTAGGGACACCCCTTACCGGGAGTCAACGAGTACAACAACC
>JANQEF010000190.1 GCA_028278465.1 Dehalococcoidia bacterium
CTTCACCTGCCTGCGGCTCGTCGATCATTGCGGGCTCCTCGCCCAGGAGGTCCGACAGGCCGCCACCACCGCTGCTGGCTCCGCCTCCACCGCCGGCTCCGCCGTCCTCGATGTACTCGTCTTCCGGCACCTCTTCATATCCGCCGTCGATCCCACCGCCATCATCGACAAGGACTTCGCTCTCCGGGCTTTCCTTGACAGCCTCGATGCCATCGTCAAGCCCGGCATCGTCCTCGATGATCTCCTCCGTGTCACCGCCCTCAACGCTCTCGCCACCGCCACCGCCGATGCCGCCGCTCTCCTCGATGCTCATCTGCTCGTCATCGTCGAAGAGTTCTGGCGCGACGTTATTGAACGGGTTCGTCACATCAAGGATGTGCTCCCGTATGTCCAGCAGAGTCTGCTGGATCTGGTTCTTTATGAGGTTTAGCTCATCCTCGGCGGACTTGAGTCCAGCCTTCAGACGAGCGTCTTCGCCGGCCAAGGTTTAGTGGACCTCACTGGCTCTCTTGCTGTTGGGCGAACAGCCTCGATCGGATGTCCGCGAGCATCGGAAACACCGTGTCCCGAAGCGACTTCAATTCGTCCTGTATGGCCTGCAGCCTCTCTTCCAGGCCCTGGTCATCGGCCACTGCAACCTCCACTCCTGCTCAAACTGTGCGCAGGCGACGCGGCTGCCACAGGGTCCACTGCTAGCAGTGTGCTGTGGCGCTGTATGAGCCGTGTCAGGGCAGGGTTGTTTAACTCTTTGCTTATCTCGCTCACCTCAGGTCCATCACCGGGTCGAGCCGCACCGGCACGGTGCGCTCCAGCGTCGTTACTGCGCCGACATTCGGCTTGACCTCGAGCGTGAAGATGTCGTTCGCCGTCAGGATCGTGCCGCCCGTGGCAAGGATCCCGTGTGCGCCGTTGGCGTCAGCTGTCCACGACGTCACGGCGTTAGCGGCGTTGATATCGGCGACGGCGTTGTCCCGCTGCAGCAGCCACACCGTCATCTCGGCCTTCTCTCCTGCCTCCAGGAAGTTGTCGCCGTCGCTGTTGCCGATGAAGCTCACGGTCCAGGGCACGTCCGGCAGGAACTGGTTCTGGTCGGTGTACGAGACAACCGTGCGGTATTCGGCGTTGCTCACGATGTCCGGGTCGGTGCCCGACGCGTCCGTGGTGTACGGCGGTGTGAGGTCAACTCCTTCACCTGATACCGACGGAACGACGATGAACGAGACCTTGTAGATGGTGTTCGTAGGCGTGCTGCCGTGTGCGCCGCGGAACGCCACGAAAGAGCCGCGCGGCTCGAGCGATGACCTGGCCGATTCGAGACCGCTGTAGATCGTCTCCTTGGAGCGTTCGGCCGAGAAGACGCCGGTGGAGAGCACGGTGAATGCGAACACCGTCGCGACGACCACGAACGCGATCAAAATAATCGCCGTCTCGATGCCGGTCACTCCTCTCCTCGCCGCGACGTTCTCGCTGCGGTGGCTCGTCATCTCTGGCTCAACTCCAGTTCAGCCTTTTGCTATGTGTCGTACGGGAACGGCCTTCGCTCATCGCGTCGCTGTCCGCACCGCGGCCTCATCCGTGCGCGCGTGCGGCGAGCGAGTACACGTAGCTAAACACTAAGGTCGGCGGCAGTTTGCGGCGTTTGTGGCTACACCACCTGCCCGTGCAGTGGTCACCCCCACCTTTCGCAAACATTGCACACATAAGAAGACAGCCACCGGCGGGCGCCGGTGGCTGTCTCCAGGTCGAAACTGGTGGAAGAGCGACTCTTAGCGTAGGTCCAGGACCGTGTCCAGCCTTGGAGGCAGGGTTCTCTGGAGGGTCATCACCGAGCCGGAGTTGGGCTTGACCTCGAGCGTGAACTTGTCGTTCGGCGTCAGGATCGTGCCGCCTGTGGCCAGGATGCCGCTGGCGCCGTTGGCGTCGGCGGTCCAGCCGGTAACCGCGTTGTCGGCGGTAATGGCGGTGCCGGTGGCACGCGTCAGCAGCCACACAGTCATCTCAGCCTTCTCACCGGCTTCCAGCAGGTTGTCACCTGAGTTCTCACCGATGAAGTTCACCGTCCAAGGGACGTCGGGGAGGAACTGGTTCTGGTCCGTGTACGAGACGATGGTCCGGTATTCAGCTCCGCTCACGATGTCGGGGTCGGTACCCGACGCATCGGCGCTGTACGGTGGTGTCAGGTCGATCGCCTCACCGGCCACGGCCGGCGCAACGATGAAGCTCACCTTGAACACCGTGGTAGCTGCGCTACCGCCGGAGCCATGAGTGGCGGAGTACGCAATCAGCGCCCCACGCGGCTCAAGCGAGCTTCGTGCCTCTTCCAGTCCTGCGTAGATGGTGTCCTTTGACCTTTCGGCAGAGAACACACCCGTCGACAGGACGGTGAAGGCAAATACAGAGGCCACAACCACGAATGCGATCAGGATGATTGCGGTCTCCAGACCAGTAATTCCCCTCTCGCTACGCAGCAGGCCGTAGCTGTGCTTACGCATCAATTCTGTCTCCTATTAACGCTTGTGGCGCCCGCCCACGCGGGCAGGCAGTCCAACGTCGGCTAGTCCACCAGTTCCGGGGGAAGGCCCGGCCGGGTCCTTCCACCAGTAGACTGCTTTCGGTCACCTCCAAGCTATTCCTGAGCCCGTTGCGAGGTATTCAGGGCGGCACCACGGTCACGGTGTAGTTACCCACACGCCCGCATCCGCCTTTTCCACAAACGAAAACAGCCACCGGTCTCATCCGGTGGCTGTTCCAGTTTTTCTATCTCAGGTCTGCTAGTTCAGATCCATGATCGCGTCTATCCTCACCGGGACCGTTCGCTCAATCGTCATGACCGATCCCAGCGCCGGCTTGACCTCGATCGTGAAGATGTCGTTCGACGTGAGGAGCGAGCCTCCGCTGGCGAGAATGCCGTGCGCGCCCCTGGAGTCCGCCACCCATCCCGTCGTGGCGTTGGCAGCGGTTATGTCTGCAACGGCGAAATCGCGCTGCAGCAGCCATACAGTTATCTCTGCCTTCTCGCCAACCTCCAGCAGGAAGTCGCTCGACGACTCGCCGATGAACTCGACCGTCCACGGCACGTCTGAAAGGTGCTGGTTCCTGTCTGTGTATGAGATCACCGTCCGGTATTCGGCGTCCGTCACGAAGTCCGGGTCGACGCCAGACTCGTCAGCGGTGTAAGGCGGCGTCAGGTCAACCTCTCCTCCGGAAGCGGAGTTACCGACGACAAAGGTCAGCTTGTAGACCGTGGTGACAGGTCCAGAGCCGTAGGCGCCGCTGTACGCGATCACCGAGCCGCGCGGCTCGATAGAAGACCTCGCCTCCTGGAGTCCTGCGTAGATCGTGTCTTTCGACCGCTCGGCAGAGAACACGCCTGTCGACAGGACGGTGAAGGCGAAAACCGTGGCGACGACCACGAAAGCTATCAGGATGATCGCCGTTTCCAGACCGGTGATGCCTTGTTCAGCCTCGGACCGTCCCGGGCCTTTCAAGCTCATTGCTTCTCTCCTAACCAACCGTCGCGGGTCCCGCCCGCGTGATCCAGCTGTTCCACGGCGCGCTATTTGCCATGCCAGCTTCTGCGCCAGGCCCGCCGTCTTTCGGGGTGCCTGAATGGACACGTGCGCGAAACCCTTAGTGGTTCAAATTTAGGGACTATTGACCGGTTGCCGGAGGAAGGCGACACCAAACATGCTGTCAGTGAATGCGCCTAACAAAGGAACGGCGGTTCGCCAGCCCGCGGTTGGTGAGGACACACAGGGGGGGTCACTCAGCGCATCGCGTATCCCCGGCGTCGCAGGAACGAAGGGTTATGCCCGAGTATCTACGTTGTGGGGTTCATCAATGTTCGTCAGCGCGTTTTCCCGGCTGCGCTGGTCCTGTTCATGTAACAGCAATAGAGCCCACAGTGACCATTCAGCCCGGCAGTCAGGGAGTTTCGCAACGATGCACAAGATCAGTGTGCTGATCGCTGATGACCACGAACTTATGAGAGAGAGCCTCGCCGTCCTGCTGGGACGAGAGCCGGGGCTTGAGGTTGTGGGCGTCGCCGCAGACGGCAGGTCCGCAATCGCCATGGCACGCTCGCTCCAGCCGACAGTCGCGATACTGGACGTCGGCCTTCCCTCCATCAACGGCATACAGTCCGCCCGCCAAATACGCGTGGACTCGCCCCAGAGCGGCATCGTCATGCTCTCAAGCCACGACCGTGGCGAGTACCTTAAGGACTTCATGCGGGACGACTCTTCGGGCAAGGCGTTCCTGCTCAAGAACACGCTGCGCAACACGCGTGACATCGTCAGGACCATCGAAGACGTGTCCGCCGGCCGCACCGTTCTCGACCCGGCGATGGTCTCCAAGCTGACCTCGGACGAAGCGGTCCGTGTCAGCGGGGCACTCAAGAGCCTGAGCCCGCGCGAGCTGCAGGTCCTCGGGCTGATGGCAAAAGCCAGCAGCAACCGGGCGATCGCAGACGCGCTGTTTATCCAGCCCCGCACCGTTGAGCACCACATCTCCAGCATCCTCGCCAAGCTCGGCTTCAACTCCACGGGCGAGAGGCACGGAAGGGTGTTCGCCATCCTGACCTACCTCGAGGCGACGGGCCTGATCCCGGCACAGGCCGCAGATCTCGACCCGGCGGTCGATGACCTGATGGCCGCGTAGCCGACACGAAAATCTCCCGGCCGAAGCAAGCAGGACTGGCAAATCGCCGGTCCTGTTTTCTTTTTGGGCAGCACAGCTGCGTTTTGTTGTGACGGGCCGCGTCTTCGCGCTCTTGGACTGCCAGCGTCGGATACAGTTGTCTCCGGCTGGATTCGACCCCTTCACCTCACCGGAGAGACAGATGCCGCCTTTCGTGTCCGACGAGCTCGAGCAATACGCGGTCAACCACACCACAGACCCCGGTCCGGTCTTCAACGAGCTGGCCGAGGAGGTGCGGCGGGATGTGCCTTCCGCCGGGATGATGTCCGGGCGCACCGTCGGTTACCTGCTGAACACGCTGGTCTTCGCGACGGGCGCAAAGCGCGTGCTCGAAGTCGGCACATTCGTCGGGTACAGCGCGCTGATGATGTCGTCTGCGCTTCCGGAAGACGGCGAGCTGGTGACCTGCGACGTCGACCCGGAAGCGACGGCCATCGCGCAACGCTACTGGGCGCGCAGCCCGCACAGCTCGAAGATCAGGCTGGCGCTGGGACCTGCGCTGGAGACGATGGCGACCCTGGAACCGGGCATCGACCTGGTGTTCATCGATGCCGACAAGGAGAACTACTCCAACTACTACGAGCGGGCGATGGAGCTGATCGCACCGGCCGGCCTGATCGTGATCGACAACGTTCTCTGGGGCGGCCGCGTCCTTGATCCGAGGGACGAGAGCGACCGCGCCATCGCCGCACTCAACGACCGCGTTCAGGCGGACGAGCGGGTGAACAACGTGATGCTGACGGTGCGCGACGGCGTGATGCTGATCAGGAAGCGGTGATCCGCGGCCGGCCGCTACTTCCGGGCGACGACCAGGTGCTCCATCCAGAAGTGCCAGACGCGATCGATGCTCGAAAACCCGGCATCTCGAAGGTTCTGCATCTGCTCGTCGAGAGTTGAGATCCGGTCACGCTCCGGTGACGATTCGTCGAGCGCGCTCTTGGCGTGCTCGTGCCGGTCCAGTTCTGCCTGCAGAATCCCCGCTTCCTCGAACCGCTGAGCCCTGGCGGACCGCTCTCGCTCCCGGCCCCTGTCCCACACGTCGCTGCTGTAAGGCGCGTACATCGCGTCCACCAGCAGCAGCCATCCGCCCGGTTTCAGCGCAGAGAAGATCTCGCCGCAGATTGCCCGTTTTCTCTCGTCTGTCAGGTGATGAAGCACCGAGAACGCAACGACCATGTCAAGTTCCGCAAGCTCGACAGGCAGAGGGTCGCCCAGGTCGTGCTGCACAAATTGAACCCGGTCGCTCGAATCTCCGATCTTCTCGCTCGCCAGGTCGATCATCGCCTCTGAAAGGTCGAGAGCGAACCCGTCTGACACCGCGAATCTCTCCAGCAGCATCGAGAGGAAGTTGCCGGTTCCGCAGCCAAGGTCGGCGAACCGGAACGGCTCATCCGTATCGAAAGGAACGAGATCGAGCGCCAGCCGGTGGTAGAAGTCGTACATCTCGATCTTCACCGGCTGCACGCGGTCGTAGTCGCTGGCGTACTGCTCGAAGTACTCGGTCATCGCGACGCCCTCAACCTCACTGACGGCCGTTCGTGGTCGTCGCCGTGAAGTCCGGCGGCTGGTTCAGGAACCGTCCAAACCAGCTCAACATACGCTGGAAGTACTCCTCGCGAATCCGCGGGCGCTTCGCCCTGAAGATGCCGTGACTCGTCTGCGGCATGCGCACGAACTCCACGTTCTTGCCCGCCCGCTTCAGCGCCACGAAGTACTGCTCCGACTGGTCGATCGTAACCCGGTGGTCGTTCTCGCCGTGGATCAGCAGCACCGGCGTGTCGACGCTGTCGGCGTAGGTTATCGGCGAGTGACGCACATACCACGGCAGGTTCTTGCTACGTCCTCCGTCGAATTGCACCTCTGAGAACGGGACGCCGATGTCCGACGTGCCGTAGAACGACGCCAGCTCCGTCACGGGCGCGCCGATCACGGCGGCCTTGAACCGCGCCGAGTGGCCGACCGCCCAGCTGGCCATGTAGCCGCCGTAGCTGGAGCCGTGCATCACCACCCGCGACTCGTCTGCGTACGGCCTGCGCAGCACATCGGTAAGCGCAGCCATCACGTCCACGTAGTCGCCTCCGCCCCAGTCGCCGTGAACCGCCGTGGCGAACTCCAGCCCGTACGTCGACGAGCCGCGCGGGTTCGGCGCCACGACGATGTAGCCGTTGGTCGCCGCAACCTGGTGAACAGGATAGAAGGCGCTGTAGAAGTTCGAGTGCGGACCGCCGTGGACGTCGAGCAGCACCGGGTAGCTGCGGTCCGGGTCGAGGTCGGGCGGCAGCCAGACCCTGACGTCGACCTCCCGGCCCTCGCTTTCGACGGTGACGCGGCCGAGCCGCGCCGGCGTGTGCTCGGCGAAGAAGTCGTCGTTGAGATGAGTGAGCTGCGTGCGTTCGCTGTGAAGCGTGTCAACAGCGTATAGCTCGCCCGTGCCTTCAAGAGTCGCGGACGCCGTGACCGCGGTGTCGTGGTCGGGCGCCACGTCCCAGTCCGTGATCTGCTCCTCGCCTCCGGTGATTCGCCTGACCTGCCGGTCCTCCAGGTTGACAGAGCAAACGAAGGACTCGCCGCGCGAGTCGGCGATGAAGAGTATCTGGCCCGGTGTGGGCCACCGCATGGCAGGCGTCCCGGCGCCCAGCGGTATGTTCGGGCCGGACATCGGCCGCAGCGTGTCGTCTGTGAGCCGGAGCGGGTACGAGCCAGGCTGCAGCACGTAGACCCAGCCCTGGCAGATGAGGCCGTAGCCTCCGACCTGCTCCACCTGCTCGGCCCCGATCACCGCCAGCCGCTCGCCGTCCGGTGACCACGTGACGGCGTCAGACATGTACAGCCCGCCGGACCAGCGCTCGGCCTTGCCTACGCCCGCGGACACGACGTAGACCTCGTTGCGCAGCGTCGTGTCACGGAATGGCCCCTGGTCAGACAGGTAGGCGATGCGCGAGCCGTCCGGCGACCATGCCGGTGGGCCGTGCTCGGCCTCATCGTCCGTCAGCTGCTGCGTCATGCCGGACTCGAGGTCGATAACAAACAGCTGCCGGAAGAGACCGCCGCGCCAGCCGTGGCCGTCCTGCCGGTACCGCATCGACCTGGTAACGAGCGGCTCCGCCTCGTCGCCGGAGTCGGAATCAGTCGACATGTCGGCGCGGTAGGCGATCTGCCGACCTGACGGCGACCAGGCGAACGTGTCCACCGCAAGCAGGTGGTTCGTCACCTGCTTCTGGTCTTC
>JANQEF010000210.1 GCA_028278465.1 Dehalococcoidia bacterium
CGGCCGCAGCAAGGCGCGTCATCGCGACCACGCTCACCAGTTTCCGGGATGCCCTGGCTCGGGCCGCAAAGGTAGCTTCAGAAGCAGCGCACGCGGCCAGTCAACAGGTCGCAGCAATGTTGGGCGCCAGCTCGTCAATAGTGATGGGCTGGCTCCGCCTGGTCGCCGTTCCGGTCGTGGTAGTCCAACACGGCGTCGAATCGGCACTCACAGCAACGACCCGAACGGTCGCCGCTGCCCGGGATCGCCTCATCCAGGCCACCGCCGCAGCGGGAGCGTTTGCAAAGCGCGCCGCGGCAACGGCCCTGGCAACGCTCGTGTATCCGCTGGTCCAGGTGTGTAACGCAGTCTCGGCAGTCGCAAACACAGCGGGATCGGGGTTGGCGTACGGCGGATCGCGGTCTGCGGCGGCAGTCGGCGAAGCCGTCGCACCGGTGCGGAGCGGCGTGCGCAACCTGGGAATTGCGTGCCGTCGGTCGGCAGAGAAGGCCCGGATGGCCGCGGAAACGGTCGGGTTAACGCTCTGGCTCCTGCTGCGGTGGTTGGTGATCGCCGCCATGACGCCGGTGCGGATCGTCAACTTCGCAATGTCAACCGTGGTCACCGGCGCCGGAGCGGTGCCTGACGCCACGCGATACATAGTCGCGCTCGCAAGCAACGGAGGGAGGAACGTCTCGATGGCAGACTTCAACATGGCACGGGAGCGGCTGCTCTCGCTCGTGGCGTTCGTCTGGGTGCTCGGGATCGGAACGGTGTTTGGCTTCGCGATCTTCGACGATCCGCCGCCACCGCCGCACGTGCTTGTCACACACTGGACCACCGGGCACCTGACCCGCGAGGGACTGCTGTTCGACATGCAGGAAGAGTTCAACGATGCCGGGCACAAGACGGCGGACGGGACGCTGATCCAGGTCGAGGTGTTCAACGTCCCCTCAGAGTTGATCGCCAAGGACCTTGTGCAGCGGATCAACCACGGCGTACCGCTCGACCTCACCGGAATGACTAACGGGTACGTCAAGCCAAACATCAAGGAGCCGGTCATCGTGACGCCTTCTAGCGCGCACTGGCTGGTGACCGCGAACCACGAGATCGGCCGCGAGGTTGTGGATTTCCAGAGCGCCGAATCGATCGTCAAGCCGGTGATCGGCATCGTGACCTACCAGGAGATGGCGGAGTGCCTGGGCTGGCCGCAGGAGGAGATCGGTTTCCAGGACATCATCGACCTGCGCAACAGCGATGGGGGCTGGGCCAGCGTGGGCTGCGATGCGACGAACTGGGGCAACACGCCGCTGCTGGCGTTCACCGATCCGACCACTTCGAGCACGGGCCGGAGCCTTCACCTGGCGCTCTACTCGATCTTCTCGGGCAAGGAGCCGGGCGAACTCGCTCTGGAAGACATCACCGACGAGAAGGTCGTGAGCAGCGTGAAGGAGTTCCAGTCGCTGATCGACCACTACCAGATCGGGACCACGGTGCTGAACACGAAGATCGTGGAGGGACAGCGCTACGGACACTTCTTCATCATGCCGGAGGACAACCTGATCCACCTGATCGAGGGAACGGAGGAGGCGTTCATCAACGGCATCAAGGCTGACGTGCCTCCGTTCACCGAGCACAAGCTGGTGATGATCTACCCCGAAGAGGGTTCGATGCCGCGCAACAACTGCGCATGCATCTTGGACGCCGACTGGGTGACCGAGGAGCAGAAGGCCGCGGCACAGCCCTGGATCGACTTCATCAGGGAGGACGATCAGCAGCGGCGCTTCATGGCGGCGGGCTTCCGTCCTGGCACCGACATCAGCCTGACCGACCCTGCGAGCAAGATCACCGCGCAGTTCGGGCTCGACCCGGACGGACCGACGAAGAACGGCAAGAAGGAGCTGAATCCGTCTTTCACGAAGCCGGAGGTCGCGGCCGAGATTGACCGCAACTGGCAGCTCGTGAAGCGTCCGGGGATCGTCAACTTCGTGGTCGACACTAGCGGCTCGATGCTGGCGGACGACAAGATCGAGCAGGCGAAGGAGGGTGTGCGAAGGGCGATCGCGGCGATGGCGCCGAACAACCAGGTTGGCCTGATCACATTCGATGACGACGTCACGGTTGAGGCCGAGCTTGCGACCAAGCTGGAGCTCAAGGGAGACGAAACTCACGGTTCGAGTATCGCGCTGATGGCGGAGCAGCTGAGGGCAGGCGGTGAGACGGCGCTGTTCGACGCTGTCAGGGAGGGAATCCTCTCTGTAGACAGGGCCGAGGGCGAGGAGGCCGCTATCAGGGCGATCGTGGTGCTGACAGACGGGCAGGCCAACCGTGGCGGAGTGGGTCTTGATGACCTGGTTGAACTGGAAACGACGTTGGAGACCCCGGTTGGTTCCTACTCGGGATGGAAGGGCACGACGCCGGTTGACGTCCACGGAGTCGAGATCCCTTCAGACGTCATCTTCGGCAGGTCGCTGAAGATCGAGACCACGCACGACGTGCAGATCTTCTACATCGGGGTCGGAAAGGACGCCGACCTGGAGGTCGGGCGGATCCTGGCGCAGGCCACCGGCGCACACCTCAGGGGAACAACGAAGGACGACCTGGCACAGGTACTGGAGGAGTTCAGCCACTACTTCTAGAGCGGCCACAGGTCGGCCCGCTACGCAGGGGCTGGCCGGCAGGACGAGGTATCAGTAAGGATAGAAGCACATGTTCAGCAAGACCAACGACGTCAGCTTGTTTCGCTCTTCGTCATGGGGCTGGACCTCTGTCTTCGGGGACGGGCTACAGGTGAAGAACGCGCTACTGCATCCGTTCGGAGTGACACTGCTACTGGTGTCACTTGGACTCGCCGCGGCCATATTGCTGATCGAATCGCTCGAAGCCGCCAGGGCTTGGGCGCTGGTGCTGGCAGGAATCGGCATCGCGGGCTACGTCGCCGGTGTCGTGTCCGTCGCAATCACGCGCCCGACGCCACGCACACCCGAGATGCGGCGCCTCGACTCGGTCCGCCGGATGATCAAGTCTAAGTTCGAGGAGCGGAAGGTCTCTGAAACGCGGCCCTACTCGCCGCTCACTCGAACCCTGGGCGAGGCGCACACGCACCTCGACCGCCGCATCATGCCGGCGGTTGCGGAGCTGCTCGAGAAGCAGGAGCAGCTCGCTCGGGACCTGAAGTCCTTCGAAGACGGCAGCATGGGCTCGCCTGACGAGGAGCGGGTCGAACGGCTGAAGCGCATGCACGCGCGCCGGGCAGCGACGATCGAGGAGTGCGTGCAGCGGGCCTCGAACGCCGCGACGACGCTGATCGAGATGCTGCAGAGCGACCGGAGCGATACGGTGGCAGCAGAGGCAGAAGCCTGGTCCAGCAGGATCCTGGACACGTACCGGGCGATCGAGATGGTGATGCAGGGCGCCGATGACCTCGACGCTGAGAGCGGTGACAGTGAAGTTCCGAGTCGACCGTCCGCGGAGGCAGGTGTCACGCCGGAGCAGATCTACGACCCGCTGCAGCAGGCGCTGCGCAGGCTGAACCCGGCGACCAACCTGATTGACTGTGAGCTTGCCGACCTGCTGCCGTGCCTCATCGAGACGCGTTCTGAGCGAGCCGATTCGCTGCCAGGCGAGGCGGATGGACCGCCGACGCCGATCGAGAGAGCGCAGGCAACGCGGGCGGCGATTGTGGAGGCCGTGGAGACGATGAGGCCCGGCAGTCACGTCTCGGTCTCTGACCCGGCGGCGGTGCACTACGCCATCCTGCAGGAGCAGTACGTGGCCGGCCGGCCGGTGGCGCACATCTACATGCGACTTCACATCGCCGAGTCGGCCTACTACCGGCACCGACGGAGCGCGATCACAGCGCTGGCGATAGAGCTGGCCGACATGGAACGACGCTGCCGGGTGAGCTCCGGCTCACACGACGCTTAGGCGCCCTCCAAAGGTGCGATACAGCCCCGGAGAAATCCGGCATTCGCGACTGGTTGAACCGCAAGACCTGAACTGCGTATTGCACCGTGTCACCGGGAAGTGCGCCGTGTGAACATGCGACCAGAGTCGGAGGTTTTCGATGCTTAATAGATCGGTCAGCCGCATCCTGGTCCCGCTTGATGGATCTACTCGCGCCGAGGGCGCCGTCCCCTATGCCAGCGCTATAGCCGGCGGGATCGGCGCGGAGATCATCTTTGTCTCGGTCGCCTCGGGGGAAACCGATGTCCTCGACATCGAGTTCAAGCGCATGATGATCCGATCGCCACATACAGCGCGCTGGATGCAGGAGCGTGACCTGGTCGTGCTGTCCGGCAAGCCGTCGGTTGCAATCGTCGAGTTCGCAGAGAGGCGAGAGGTCGATCTGATCGCGATGACCACTCGAGGTCTGACAGGAACGGGCAAGGGGAAGCTCGGGAGCGTGCTCGACGAGGTACTGATCAGCAGCTCGGTTCCGGTCCTGGCAGCTCGAGCGGAAGAGGATGCTACGAACCTCGAGACCAGCAGGCCGATAGACCACATCATCGTGCCGGTCGATGGTTCCGTTCGATCGCTAGTCGTTGAAGAGATCGCGGTGAAGCTGGCCATCGCAACACAGGCGAAGGTCTCTCTGTACCACGTGACCACCGGGGCCGAACCGGATTTCGAGGTGTTCAAGGAGCTGCGTGACCTCCTGGTTTCCAGCGGAATCGACGTCGATATCGTGGTTCACGAAGGGGATCCAAAGACCTGCATACGCGACTTTGCCGGACTCAGCCCCGGCACACTCGTCGTTATGTGCAGCCGCGGACCAAGATCGGTCGCTGACCGGCCCCTCGGCAGCGTCGCGGACTACGTCATCCGGCATAGCAAAACACCGGTGGTCGTCGTCCCCGCGGTCGACGATCGGTTTATCACCGCTGTCGACGACCCAACTAGCCGGGACCATTCGGATATCGCCGGTCTAAGAGGAGGCGACGGGGCTGACCGCGGCGCGGCGTAACGACGGGAAGCCGGTATCAGACCGGCGCCGCGGATTCAGGACAGGAAACTGTAACCCGCAGGGCAGCACAGTCGCGACCCGATTCACCTGAGCCCGATCACTCGTCCAACGACTGCGCGAACGCCAGCAGGTCTGTCAGGTCCTGCTCATCCCAGCCGCGAGTCGAAACCGGCGGCATGGCGCTCACACCCGGCTGGCCGTACAGCGCCTTGTGCAGGAACTTCCACGGATTGTCGATCGCAACGTTTCCGATATACACCGGCTCTGACTCCGTGCCGAAGTTGATGTCGCTGCCACCGTCACCATGGCAGCTCGCACAGGTCCTGG
>JANQEF010000245.1 GCA_028278465.1 Dehalococcoidia bacterium
GGGCAGACGAGTCACCGCCGAGAACCCGTTCAACATCCTGTACGAGCTGCGTTCCTGAGGCCGTCCCGCTCCCAAACGCGAACCGAGGGCGCCGGACAGTGCCCGACGCCCTCGGCTTCTCAACCGAACCTCTGCTGCCGTCGCAACCATCGCCGCCACCGCCACGCAACCGCCCTCGCCACCACTCCCTCTGCCGCCCATCAACTCTTCCTGACACGGCCCTGCAGCGCGAGGAACGCCAGTGGCATGCTCACCGCTCCCACGCCCAGGATGGCGATCAGGCCATTCAGCAGTGCCCGTCCGTCCCAGCCATCCGACAGCAGCGACCGTAGCGCCTCCAGCATGTAGGTCACCGGGTTGTACTGCGCGATCGTGCCCATCCAGCCCGTCATGGCCTCCAGCGGCAGGAACACCGTCGTCAGGAACGCCAGCGGCAGGAAGATCAGGAACGAAGAGTTCACCACCGCCGGGTTGCCCGTCTTAAGCGCTATGGCGTACGGGATGCCGGCGTAGACCAGCCCCCACAGCCCTGCGTACCCGATGAACACCAGGAACCCGAGCGGTCCGGTCCCAAACCCGACGCCGAGCGCGAAGCCCAGCGCAAGCACCGGTACTGTCAACGCAACCACCAGCGCAAGGTCGGCGGCGAAGAGGCCGATCAGCAGCGCGAAGCGGTTGACCGGTGTCATCGAAAGCCTGTCGAAGTAGCCGCTCTGGATGTCCAGCACCAGCGTCACGGCGCGTGACACGCCTGTCACGGCGAAGATGATCGCCACCGGAAGCTGGAACGCCTTGTAGTCGATACCCTCGATCCCTTCCGCAACGTCCTGCAACGCTCCGATGTTGACGATGAAGAAGAAGACCGGGAACACCAGCGGAGGCAGCACACCCTCCAGGTCTCGGGGGATCGAACGCAGCCCGCGCTCCGCCACCGCCATCACATCCCTGAAGAAGCCGCCGCGTCTCGCACGAATCGGTTCCGTGGTTTCGATAGTCGCTGCCGTCATGCCGTCACCGCCTCTGTAGTTGCCTCGATCTGCATCCGCTCGCCCGTCACCTGCAGGAACACGTCATCCAGCGTCGGCGTGCGGAGCACAATCTCCCGCACGTCCACACCGGACCGGTTGAGAGCGATCGCCACGCTGCTTATCGCCTCGGCGCCGTTCGACACACTGATAGTCAGCTCCGTGCCGACCGCCTCGACCTGCTCGACGCGCTGGATCTCGTTCACCGCTGCGCTGGCGGCCTCAGTGTCGCCCTCGATCTGGGTGATGATCACGTCGGAGCCGATCGACCGCTTAAGTTCCGCCGGGGTGCCTTCCGCGACGAGCCTGCCGTGGCTGATGATGCCGACGCGGTCGGCAAGCTCATCGGCTTCCTCCAGGTACTGCGTGGTGAGGAAGACCGTTACTCCGAGCTCCCGGTTGATCCTCGCCACCTCTTCCCAGACCCGGGAGCGGCTGATCGGGTCGAGGCCGGTTGTCGGCTCGTCCAGGAACAGCACTTCCGGGTTATGGATTAGCGCGGCGGCGAGGTCGAGCCGGCGCTTCATGCCGCCCGAATAGGTGCCTACCAGCCGGTCCATGGCGTCGCCGATGTCTATGAGCGACGTCAGCTCGTTCACCCGCTGGTCGATCTCCCTCCTTGAAAGACCGTAAAGCGCGCCCTGCAGCTTCAGCAGCTCGCGGCCCGTCTGCTTGTCGTCGAGCGCCGCCTCCTGCAGCGCCGCGCCGATCCTCAGCCGCACCGCCTGCGAGTCGTTGATCACATCCTGGCCCGCAACATACGCGCTGCCGCCGGTCGGCATCAGCAGCGTCGTCAGCATGCGGACCGAGGTCGACTTCCCGGCGCCGTTCGGGCCAAGGAAGCCGTAGATCTCTCCGTTTTCGACTGAAAGGTCGACGGCGTCCACGGCTCTAACGCCCTGGAACTCCCGAACGAGCCCTTCAGCGAAGACTGCATATTCGTTCAACGATTCCTCCTGTTGATCGTTAGTCCGAGGACGTAAAGCACGGCGTCTGACAGGGCGTCCGCCGCGCGTGAACTCAGTCCCTCGAACTCGACGTTGTCCAGCATCGAATCTAGACAAAGAGGAAGTCGGCCGGATCAGCCGAAGGGTGCAGCCGGGGATGTAATTCCGAGGTGCAGATAGATGCGAGGCAACGCGAGAAGGCCCCTGTGATCACAGGGGCCTTACGTTGTCGGAATCTGCCGGGCGAGAGTTAGTTCAGCGCGACTTCGTCACGCTCTCCGGTCCTGATGCGGTAGACGGCGCCGACATCCTTCACCCAGATCTTCCCGTCGCCCACGTTGCCGGTCTGGGCAGCGCCGCAGATCGCCTCGATGGTCACATCGAGAAAGCTGTCCGAGACCACCGTGTCGATGCGGATCTTCGGCACGTACGGGACTGCGTACTCGACGCCGCGGTATGTGTCTGTCGAACCGCCCTGCGAGCCGAACCCGCGGGCGTCGCTGACGGTCATTCCCGTCACGCCTGCCGCAGACAGAGCGTCCCTCACCGGTCCCAGCCGCACCGGCTGGATGATCGCCGTAACCTCTTTCATATCTTCTTCCTTAAGCTGTCTTGCGCCTGTCCCGCATCGGACGGCACGATCTCTAGTTCGA
Source organism: Dehalococcoidia bacterium (assembly GCA_028278465.1). GTDB lineage: Bacteria > Chloroflexota > Dehalococcoidia > Lucifugimonadales > Lucifugimonadaceae > JAJCYX01. Next base: position 2,626 of record JANQEF010000245.1, read on the forward strand.
ATCCTCGAAGGCCGGGAGAAGGCGATAGCCGCGCTTCCTCACGGACGCGATGCCGGGATGGCCTGCCGAGCGGAGCTTGCTCCTGAGCCTCGACACGAACGTATCGACGACCCTGGCGCCCGTCTTTGAGTCCTTCCAAACTTCCGACAGCAGCTCTGACCTCGGCACAACACGGCCGGCCGCAGAGTCCAATGCGTCCAGCAGGTCGAACTCGGTGGCCGTTAGCTGGATGGCAGATCCGAGGAACCGGACCTCGAACAGGTCCCTGTCAATGTCCAGCGCTTCAAGTGCTCTGAATTGCGTGAGTTCGGGCATCGCTTGTCCCGGTGGATTCAACGCTTCCTGGTTGATGTTCTTCCTGTCCGCCACCGGCCCGGTCACGGTGGAGGGCTAACCACCGCACCGGGTCCGGCTGGCAGGGACAGGGAGTCAGTTCAGTCTTTTTTCGTCTCTCCGGATACCGGAGCCGCTTCTGGCAGCGGTCCGTCGGCCCCGCCTGAGGGAGCGGGCATAGGCGGAGCGCTGGTCCCGGAGGCCGGAGCCTCCTCCAACGCAGGAGCGCTCGGAGCGAAGTCCGGGTAGCCGGCCGCTGCGTGCTCCGTGATGTCGAGGCCGCGGATCTGGTCTTCGTCGCTCGCCCTCATCCCGATCGTCAGATCGATCAGCTTGAAGACGATGAAGGACGTCGGGAACACGAACGCGAACGCTGCGATGACGCCGACGAACTGCGTGCCGAGCTGTCCCGCGCCACCACCAAAGAACAGTCCGTCAACGCCGCCGTAGGCCGACTCTGCGAACAGGCCGACGGCCAGCGTGCCCCATGCGCCTGCGAAGCCGTGTGCCGCGATCGCGCCCACAGGGTCGTCGACCTTCAGCACCCGTTCGAGGAGCAGCACGCCACCCACGACGACCACGCCGCCGATGAACCCGATCACGACCGCCGAGCCCGGGCTGACGTTCGCCGTCCCGGCAGTGATAGCAACCAGTCCGCCGATTACGCCGTTGAGCGACAGAGATGCGTCGTAGTTCTTCCACAGGATGTAGCCGACCAGCATCGCTCCGACCGCTCCCGCCGCTGCTGCCAGGTTCGTCGTCACCGCAATGATGGCGATCGAGTGGTCGTTTCCAGAGACGGTGCTTCCGGCGTTGAAGCCGAACCAGCCGAACCAGAGGATGAAGACGCCGAGCGCCGCCAACGTGACACTGTGGCCCGGGATCGCCCGCGGCTTTCCGCCGACGAACTTGCCAAGCCGCGGCCCGACAACTATCGCTCCGGCAAGAGCCGCCCACGCGCCCACGCTGTGCACAACGGTCGAGCCTGCGAAGTCGATGAAGCCGTCGCCGACGTCGTTGAGCCAGCCGCCGCCCCAGACCCACGACCCGAAGATCGGGTAGATGAAGCCGGTCACGGCGATTGTGTACAGCAGGTATGCGCCGAATTTTGTGCGCTCGGACACAGCGCCCGAGATGATCGTCGCCGCCGTAGCTGCGAACACGGTCTGGAAGATGAAGAACGAGAAGTCGAAGAACCCTTCAGGGCTGTCCGGGCTGATCCCGCTCAGGAAGAAGTTGTCGGTGCCGATCCAGCCTGACTCGTTCGCACCGAACATTAAGCCGAAGCCTATCGCCCAGAACACCAGTGAGCCGACGGACATGTCCATCAGGTTCTTCATCACGATGTTCGCCGCGTTCTTGGCCCGCGTCGCGCCGGCCTCCAGCATCGCGAACCCGGCCTGCATGAAGAAGACGAGGACTGTTGCCGCCAGTACCCAGACGATGTCCAGGCTTATGGGATTGAAGTCCATACCAGCAAGCTCTCCTTAACTGCCTACCCGCGCTTCGAGTCTCGTCCGCTTCAACCGGAGAAACCGGCTCATCGAGACCCGTAGGGAGAACGCTAGGCATGACCTGTTTCGTGAGAATTGCGGTCCGATTACGTGCGCGTGTCCGGAATGTTTCAGTTCTGTGACAGCGCGGTGTCGATGCGAGCCTGGAGTCGGCGCGGACCGGCGAGCGGCTCAGTTCGGCCAGGGAACAGGTTCGACAAGGCCGAGGTTCGAGATGGTCAGCGATGCGTCGGCGCCGTTCGTGAAGCCGTCGCCGTTCAGGTCGGTGATGTCGATGCCGGTCCAGCGGTCGCCCGGTGGATGAACGGTTCCATGTGCGTCCACAACGGCGAACACGTCGAAGATGTCGATCCCGCCGTCGAGGTCCGCATCTCCTGCGGGCAGCTCGACCGGCGGCAGGACGACCACGTTGCCGGGCACTTCACCAAGCTCCACGTCAGGCGCAAGCGCAGCCAGGTATCCGAGCGTCCCGGCCAGTACGTTGTAGTTGCCTGGCGGGACGCCGGTGAAGAGCACGTGGCCGGGTCCGCCCGGAACCACGGTCTTTTCGAACCGGTTGTCGTCGCCCGTCAGCCACACCAGGACTGTTGCGGCACCGAAGTCGGCGGACGGGTCGACACCTTCCAGCGTCACGGTAGTGAACAACGCTTCGATGGGGTTCACCGTGACTGTCACCGTCGCTGGCACGCTGGCGAACGTGCCGTCCCTGGCGATGTAGGTGAAGGTGTCGTCACCCAGGAAACCTTCGTCAGGTGTGTAGGTGAACGATCCATCCGGTTGGAGGACTACCGCGCCATGTTCGGGCTCGGCGACCAGTTCGGCCTGCAACGCATCGCCGTTGCTGTCCGAGTCGTTCTCCAGGACGCCGGGTGCGGCCACGTCGAGCGCCGCGTTCATGTCGGTCGAGTACTCATCGTCGACGGTCTTCGGCGGGTCCGTGGCAAGCACATTCGCCGCCGCGAAAACGTCCACAAGGCCATGGCCGCTCGTCAAATCCGGCCCGGCTGCTCCAACCTCCACCGCTGTCTGCGTCAGCAGCGACCGAATCGTCTCCGGCGAAAGCTCGTGCAGGTCTGAGCCGAGGTCAAGCAGTAGCGCGACAGCGCCCGCAACGTGCGCCGCGGCCGCCGGAGACCCTTCGAGCGAGCCCATCGTGGTGTCTGTGCCGGATGGAGCCACCAGGTCTGGCTTCTGCCTCACAACAGGCGTCGTCAGCTCCGAGCCGTCGCGGTCGAAGCTGATCTCTGCGCCGCCAACCGGCGCACGCGGCTCAACGGCAGGCGTCCCGCCGAAAGCCGCCGTGTCTGCGTAGTTCACCGGTCCGACCGTGATGGCGTCGGCAGCGTTCCGATGGGCGATGATCGTGCTGGAGTCCGTAGCGAACTCCTCGATCACTACACCGTTCGTGATCACCAGCTTCACGAGTCCAGGCTCGACGCCGGAGGCCTGCGAGATTGCGACCTGCACACTGTCGAAGCCAGATACGATCAGATCTTCGGCAGGCACGCCGCTCAGTGTGTTTTCTCCGGCCGATGCGGCGATCGTGGCGCCGTCCGCGTCAAACACGTAGAGGTCCATGTCGGAACCGACGGTGGATCCCTCACCGGGTATCGCCGGCTGGTCCCACTGCAGCATGAACCGTGCCGTTTCGTCAGCCAGCGAGACTTCCAGCAGCTGATCAGTTCCGGCGCCGGGGTCGAAGTCGTGCCAGTTCCCCTGCCGGGTGCAGATGTTGGTAGGCCCGCAGATGACACCCATGCTGCCGCCCGCCGCGAACGCCGACTCGTACGAAGCGATGCCGGGATCGCCGGCCGAAGTGACGTAGACCACTCCATCGGCGGTCACCTGCTCGATCGCCTCAACCACCTCGTCCTCCTGGAACATCAGCTCCATCCGGAGCATGCGGTCGTCCACGATCACGTCGGCGCCGGCCGCGGCCAGGTCGCGGATCCCGGCGGCAAACGCCCCCTTGCTCGCAAGCGCCGACCTGAAGAGGATGTCGGCGCCGGGCGCTACATCGTGGACCAGCTGCGCCAGCGCCCGCCCGCGGTCTGTGGTCGCCGGACATTCGATCGGGGCTGCATCGGTAACGACGTTCAGATCGGCGGGTAGCTCGCCCGCCGCTATGTCCGCTGCGAGTCCTGCCACATCGCAGCCGATGCTGTCGGAGATGATGCCCACGGTGATTCCAGTGCCATCGACTCCGAAGTGACTGCGGACCTGGTCGCTCAACTGCGCGGCGTCGCCCTGGCTGACAACGGCACCTGAGGCGGAGATGGTCGCGCCACCCTGTGAGGCGATGGCCAGCGCGGCCGACATGACGATGAGCAGCAGCGGCACGCCGGGTCCGTTGCCTGCGGCGCGGCGGGCGAGGACGAACCGGGTGGATGCCGCCAGCGTGACGGCGACCACTGACCCCAGTGCGACAAGAACGATGATGGATGGCGTGCCCGTTCCGCTGTCCGTGTTTTCGGGTATCCCAACGGCCGGTACCGGAGTGGGCGGAGAGGTCGGTTGGGGCGCCGGAGCTGGCGTTGGCGTCGGCACAGAGCCCGGGGTTGGATCGGGAGCGGGTGTGGAAGTGGCGGTGGCTGTCGGTCCGGCTGGTGGCGTCGGGTTCTGATCCGAAACCGTTGTTGGCTCTTCGGTCGACCTTGGCGGCGGCTCGACGGGCGATGCCTCCAGCACTGTGAACGAAGAGAAACCCGCGGCTGCACCATCGAACACCGCCACGCAGCGAACAGGTCCGAGCGCGGTGCTTCCCTCGCAGGTGGCCGGCCGAACGTGGACCGCGCCCGAGTCGTCGCGCTTTACGGCGATCAGCGAAGGGTTTTGGCCGTCCGGCGTCACGAGAGTGAACGAGAAAGTGGTGTCACCGACCTCCAGCCCGGACGCCGTGTGGACGATCTCCCATGCGCTGCCGGGGACGAACGTCTCAACTCCAGCCACCGCGCCTTCACCCGCCACCGCCCAGCCAAGATCGAGAAGGATCGAGTCGAACTCTGCAGGATCAGGAAACTGTGGCGGGCCGATAGTGTCGAGATCGATGATCTCGAGCGCCGGGAGCTCGGTCATCGAGATGATCGGCGTCTCAAACATCGGCTCGCTGACGCCTGTTGGCGGGCCTTCGGCAGCGGCACCTGGAACGGCCGCTACACGGAGAGTCGCGTCTTTGATCTCTACCACTACGTGGTCCGGCTCGGCCCTAAACCCTGCAACACCCCTGATCTCGGCGCCGCCACCGAGGTCGAGGACTGCGGTCGACGGCTTTCCTCTCTCGGAATGCACGGTGAGATCGCCGACGCTGAACCCCGTGAACAGACGGTTGCCGGAGAGCGGTTCGCTGTTGTGCTCGACCGGGATGACGATGCTCGGCGTAGCGCCCAGCGGACGGACCTGGATCGGCCCGGCTCGCAGGTTGACGCTCTCGCCGGTAGCGATGCTCAACTGGGCCGCTGCCGCGACCGCCGCAGCCGCGGGGTCGACCGGGCCGGCAAGCAGAATGGTCACCGCTATTTCAGCCGCAACTCCCGCGCCAACCCTGTTGCTCGCCGAAACCAGGAACCTGTATTCGCTCGCCGTCAGGTCCGGAAACTCGTACGACAGCACTTCGGACTCGACCGTCCGGGCCTCTACGCGGCCTTCCACCTCCGAGATCGAGTAGGAGTCGATCTCGGCTCCGTTCGAATTCAGCGGCGCCGCCCACGACAGTGTTACAGCCACAGAGTCGTCGCCACTCGAAACCACGCTCGCCGTAAGTGCTTCAGGCGCGGACGGCGGCCCTGCTGGCACGATAGCTTCGGAGAGTTCAGAAAACGGTCCGGCGTTGAAGCCGCTGACTGCCTGCACCCTGAACCGGTACTC
>JANQEF010000017.1 GCA_028278465.1 Dehalococcoidia bacterium
GTGATCAGAGCGACCGTCTCGTCGTCCGGGCCGATCACGCCCTGCTGCGCCAGCCGCTTCAGCGTCGAGATCACGACGCCGCCCGCTGTCTCGGTGAAGATGCCCTCGGTCTCCGCCAGCAGCCGCATCCCGGTCGCAACCTCGTCTTCCGGCACCGCGGTCGCCGAGCCGTCCGACTCCTTCGTGATCGACACCGAGTAGATGCCGTCTGCAGGCGTGCCGATCGCCAGCGACTTCGCGATGGTGTTGGGAACGACCGGTCGCGGGTGCGTCTGGCCGTCAATTACTGCTTTCGCTACCGGCGAGCAGCCCTCGGCCTGGGCGATGTGCATTCGAGTCTCCACGTCGTCGATCAGACCGAGCTTCGCGAACTCGTTCAGCCCTTTCCAGACCTTGGTGAAGAGTGAGCCTGAAGCGACCGGCACGACGACGTGCTTCGGCGCACGCCAGCCAAGCTGCTCCGCGACCTCGTAGCCGAGAGACTTCGAGCCCTCGGAGTAATAAGGCCGCATGTTGATGTTCACGAACGCCCAGCGACGGTTGTCGCCAAGCTCGGAGCAGAGCCGGTTCACATCGTCGTAGTTGCCGCGCACGAGAACCACGTTCCCGAAGATCGCAGCGCCGACGATCTTCCCGCGCTCCAGGTTGTGCGGCAGGAAGACGACGGTGTTCATCTGCGCCTTGTTGCCATGCGCGGCCGTAGCGCCGGCCAGGTTGCCTGTCGAGGCGCAGGCGATTGTCTCGAACTCGAACTCCAGCGCTTTCGTGGTGGCGACCGATACGACACGGTCCTTGAACGAGTGCGTCGGGTTGGCAGCGTCGTTCTTGATCCAGAGGTTGTTGAGGCCGATCTCGCGGCCCAGGTTCGTGGCGCGGATCAGCGGCGTCATGCCCGCGCCGATGTCTACGGCGTGGTCACGGCCGACGGGAAGCAGGTCGTCGTAGCGCCAGATGGTGAGAGGACCGTCTTTGATCTTCTCGCGGCTGATAGCGCCCTGTATCGAGTCGTAGTCGTACGCCACTTCGAGCGGGCCGAAGCAGTATTCGCATACGTAGATGGGGTCTGCCGGGTAGTCACGGCCGCACTCTTTGCAGCGCAGCCCCTGGACGTGTGGCATGTGGTGGACCTCTCTGGAAGCTGCAGCACTTCCGGGGTCCAGCCGGGAGTGACAGCAGCAGTTTCTGACCAAAAACTCGCTGATTCACCGACTACCCGTCCGGGCCCTGGGAATGATTGGCGATCATAGCCCGAACGGGGAGTTGAACTTGCTTCGATGGTAAAGACGGAATGTTATGGCGTCAATTCGCAGTACTTGCAGTCAGTTGAGACCGAACTGCGCCGCGGCGTTAATTCGTTGTGAATGGCGGCCAGGCCGCTGGCCGAAACTGAGGATGTGACAGCGCCAACTATGCCACCCGCGGCGCCCGCCGAAACGGCTGCCACGAACGGTAAGTGAGAACTCGCCACAGCCACTCGAACGGCCCGTAGTTGAACCGGTCTAGCCACGGCTTCGACCACGCTATCTGAGGCGCCCACACAGCAAGCACGAACACCAAGACGCCTGTGCGGGTCAGCTCCGTGTCCTCGAACCCGTACGTCAGTATGCCGAGGCCGAGCATCGTCTGCGTCAGGTAGTTCGTCAACGCCATCCTGCCAACGGCCTGTATCCGGACATGAAGCCATGTCCTTGCCTGCTGGTTCCACAGCGTGATCAGCCCGATGAAGCCGAGCACCGCCGGGATGGTGCCGATCGTGTTCGGGATCAGTCCGACTATGGCGACGGATGGCGAGAAGTCGTTCGCGGTCTGGATCACCACTCCGAGCGCCGCAAGCGGCAGCCCGGCCAGCAGCCCGAAGAGCGCCATTTTCCGGTAGAAATCGGTAGAACGCCGCCCCTGCAGCACGCCGAACCGGTACAGTGCCACGCCAATCAGCATCATGCCGAGCGCCCTGGACAGCGGATCGTAGATCTCGAATATCTCCAGGTCTTCGGAAATGTCATCGCTGTCCACAAACCAGAAGTCGCCGAGCCCCTCGCCCGACTCGGGGATCGTGCTCTGGGTTATCGCGGCGGCAATCGCCGAAGACAGCACGATCACGACGCCGGCGACGAGCAGGATGCGAGGGTTCTTGTTTCTCAGCAGGACCAGGACCGGCGAGCAGATGGCGTAGGCGATCAGCACATCGCCTTCCCAGGCGATCGAGTGGGCTATGCCGATCAGGAGCAGCAGGAAGTTGCGCCACAGGCTGAGCAAGTTGGCGCGTCTCCCCTTCGCCGCGGCCCGATCAGCGAACAGCACGATGCTGGCGCCGAACAGGACCGAGAATAACCCCATCATCTTCTGGTCGAAGAAGACCTCGCCCATCCAGCCGATGGCCCAGTCGAGCCAGTTCTGGGGGCTCGCCGCGTCGAGGTTGTAGTAGGCGGCGTTGGGCAGGCCGAAGGCGACGGCGTTCATGCCGAGAATGCCGAGCACGGCAAGGCCGCGGATGGTGTCGAGGTTGGTGATCCGATCAGAGGCCGCTGTGGGAGCGATGCGCACGTTATCGGCGGTTGCAGAAGCAGCAGAGGTTGTCATGGCGACACTATACGCAATTACCATGCACGTTCAGTTGGAACCGATCCCCAAGGGAGGACAGCATGGCGACGGGCTTCCAGGTCACCTTCGACTGCGCCAACCCCGAACGGCTGGCGAACTTCTGGGCGGAGGCTCTGCACTACCAGCTCCAGCCGCCACCCGAAGGCTTCGAGTCATGGGAGCAGTTCGCGGACGCCAACAACATCCCCGAGGAGAAGCGCGGGGACATCGGGGCGATCGTCGACCCGGATGGCGGCCCGCGCTTGCTGTTCCTGCGCGTGCCGGAGTCGAAGACGGTGAAGAATCGGGTGCACCTTGACCTGAACGTGAGCGGCAGGGATGGAACAGCGGAGACGCGGCGGCAGGAGGTAGATTCGGAGGTCAAGCGGCTGATCGGCCTCGGGGCCACGCGGCTCAACGCAATGGACGAAGGCCGCGATTACTGGGTCGTGATGACGGATCCTGAGGGCAACGAGTTCTGCGTGCAGTAGGGCAGAGCTGGGTGAAGGCGGCGGCAGACGGCCGCACATATAGATAGGCAAGCATGAGCAACTATCAGCAGATCGAGGTCCAGTTCAACAGCGGACCAAACCGGCTCGCGGGCGTCCTGACTCTGCCCGAAGGCGATGGCCCACACCCTGCAGCCGTGTTTGTCCATGGCTCCGGCTCAACTACCCGTCTCGGCATGGGCTATACGCCGATGTTCGAGAACTTCGCTGGCCACGGCGTGGCTTCACTGTCATGGGACAAGCCGGGAGTCGGCGATTCGACCGGCAGCTTCCTGGTACAGGATTTCCACGACCGTGCAGCCGAAGTCGTGGACGGCATCGAGTTCCTTCGCTCGCGGGACGATATCGATCCCGAACGCATCGGACTGCGGGGCATTAGCCAGGCCGGCTGGGTGATGCCGATCGTGATCGAGCGCGTGCCCGAGATCGCCTTCATGATCGCCGTGAGCGTTCCAGTCTCGACGGTCAACGGGCAGAACCTGTACGCCGCTCGGCAGTCGCTGGCCCTCAACGGGTTCTCAGCCGACGAGATCGCACAGGCCGAAGAGATGACGCGGGAGCTTGGAGCGCTGGTAGCGGCGGATGCGCCGTTCGAAACGGCCCGAGCCGCATTCGCAAAGTACGAGAATGAACGCTGGGCGCAGCTGCTGATCAGCGATCCCGACAACCCGGAACGCTACGAGTTCGTGAAGCGCATCGCCACGTTCGATGTGCAGCCGCTGCTCAAGCAGATTACGTGCCCGGTGCTGGCGATCTTCGGGGATAAGGACATGCTGGTCGATGTAGAGGAGAGCATGGCCGGATACCGCAGCATTCTCGCCGAGGCAGGCAACGACGACTTAACCGTCAAGCTGTTCCATGATGCCGATCACGTCATCATGCGCACAGAAACTGGCAACCCGACGGAGATGATGGCTCGATCTCAGTCAGGCGAGCTTGATTTTGTCCCCGGCTACATCGAGTTGATGGGCGGGTGGCTGGCGGAACGTGTGGGAACCGCGTGAGCCGTCCGATAACCGGCTACAGCCTTACGTCCGCCATTGCTCGCCAGAGAACGGATCAACTGAATGATCATCGAATGGAACGCTCACATGTTCAGCTCGGATACCGAGAAGTATCCGTTCCACCCGAACGCCGCCTACACGCCGAAACCCGAGGCGCGTTCTGCCGACCCGGCCGCCGACTACCTGCAGAGGATGGCTGACGAAGGTATCGACCGCGCCGTGCTGGTGCATCCGGAGCCGTACGGTGACGACCACTGGCTGGCACTCGACTGCGTGGCGCAGAGGCCCGACCTGTTCAAAACGACCGCGCTCTTCTATCCAAAGGACCCGGAGTCGCCCGCGAAGCTGGAAAAGCTGCTCGCAGACCACGGAGACGCTATCGTTGCTCACCGATTCCATGCCCATGAAGGCAAGCGCAGCTACCTCGACAGCTTCGTGGACGAAACGGTGCGCGACCTTTGGGAGGTCGCCGGAGCGGCCGGCATCATCAACGAGCTGCACATCGACTCGAGCTACGCGGGCCAGGTCGCCGGCATCATCAGCGACAACCCGTCGTACCCGGTTCTGATCGATCACCTGGCGGAGGCCAAGTTCGGCTCCGCGCCCGAGTTCGCAGACGTGATCTCGCTGGCAGATCACCCGAACGTCTACATGAAGCTGTCAGGGCTGAACCACTTCGCAACAGACGAGCCGCTCTATGAGAGCGCGATACCGTTCACTCGCTGGGTCGCCGACGCTTTCGGCCCCGAGCGCGTGGTCTGGGGCAGCGGCACGCCGCGAATCATCGACGCACACCTCTCCCACTGGAGCGAGTCCGATCGCGATCTCGTCAGAGGCGGCAACCTGCAGCGCCTGCTGGGTCTCTGAGTAAGGATCCTGGTCGGGACCAGCCATTCCGGTCGTTCAAACGGACCTCGCGGCCACGCGCCCGGCCCACCCCGCTTGCTAGACTCGTTACACGCAGCCAACTCAGACGAGCGGCATCTAACATCCCATGACGGGCCGAGACGACAACGAACGGGACGACTTCAGGCCCCTGCACGGGCCGAGCCAGTCCGATATCGAGCGCTTCAACCGGGAAGACGCCGAGTACCTCGACGAGCGCAAGCAGGCCGCCAGGACAGCGCTTTGGAAGTTGCTGGCGGGCGCTACGTTCATACTTTTCGCCGCCTCTATGGTCCTCAGCGTCCTGCTGCCCGCGTTCAGCCGCAGCCGCACAGTCGTCACCGGCCCCGAGCGCATGCCCGCAACGGTCACTAGCGTGCTCGACGGCCGTACTATCACGGTCGAAGCCCGAGACATCCAGCTGACTGTCCGCTACATCGGCGTCGAGACTCCTCTCTTCGGCGATCCGCTGTACCAGGTCGCAACAGACGCCAACACGAGCCTGTTGCTCGGCCGCGATGTGCTGCTCGAGGCTGACAGCCGTGACACGGACAAGGAAGGCCGCCTGCTGCGTTACGTGTGGATCGACGGGTCAATGATCAACCTGAGCCTCATCGCCTCCGGCCTCGCGAGGTCCGGCGAATCAGGCGAGAACGACCGCTACGCCGAGGTGTTCGATGAGGCCGAAGGGATCGCACAGTCCGAGTCTCGCGGGATCTGGAAAGATTCCGGCTCTGACCGCTCCGCGAAGCTGATCTCCCCGGCGCAGCCGTCTCTCCAGCTCTTCCCGGCGTGATCCGGGCATGAACAGACCAGCCGTCGCCCGGCCCGCGCCACGCTCACGTGGCCGCGAAGTGCTGTCCAACACCACATTCCGCCGCCTATGGGCCATCGGCGCTGCGTCCACCGCGATGCGCTGGCTCGATACTGTGGCCGTCGCTGCGTTCGTGCTTCATCTGACCAACTCCCCGTTCGACGTGGCGCTCACCTTCTTCTTCCGGATGATCCCCATGTTCGCCCTCGGCGCGTACATCGGAGCCGTCTCCGATCGCCTGAACCGACGCGTCATCCTGATGATCGCCTTCGCAACCCTGTCCGTCGTCTACGTGCTGCTGGCGATTGCCGTGTTCGCAGATGTCATCGAGGTGTGGCACGTCTACGTTGGCGCATTGCTGGCGGGCGGCGTGTGGGCAACCGATTTCCCGGTCCGCAGGGCGATGGTCGGCGAGGTTGTGCCGCGGGAGAACTTGAGCGCTGCTATGGGCCTCGACCTGGCAACCAGCAACTTCATGCGGATCCCGGGTCCGTTCCTTGGCGGATTCCTGCTCGACGCAGTCGGCATGGACGCCGTCTATACGCTGGGCGCGGTGCTGTTCCTTGCGGGAGCCGTGGCCGCGTTCTCGCTGAATTATCGACCTGTGCGTCGCCCTGCCATGCAGGTCGGACCTCTGCGCAACATCGTCGAAGGCGTGCGCTACATCCGGCGCGACTCGGTGATCGTCACGGTCCTCGCCATCACCGTCATCATGAACATGTTCGCCTTCCCGTACCAGGCGATGGTCCCCGTGATCTCCGAGCGCACTTTCGGCGTCAGCAGCACGCTGATGGGACTGCTGATCAGCGCCGAGGGCGTCGGCGCGACGCTGGGTGCGCTGTGGATCGCGTCACGGGCCACGCCTGCTTACTACAGCCGCATCTACCTGTGGGGATCGGTGCTGTTCCTGCTGATGATCCTGTCGTTCAGCCGAGTGCCGTGGTACGGGGTGGCGATACCGGTCATGTTCATCGCAGGCTTCGGCATGTCCGGCTTCGGGACGATGCAGAGCATCATGATCATCTCGACGACACCAGCCGAGATGCGCGGCCGGGTGCTCGGCGTACTGGCCGTGACTATCGGTACCGGCCCGGT
>JANQEF010000085.1 GCA_028278465.1 Dehalococcoidia bacterium
ATCGGCGTGCCGAGGAACACGATGCGTTCCTTGAGCAGCAACGAGTAGATGTCGTAGGCCCGCTCGCCGCGCGCGCCCGTCTCGATCACCATCGGGACGATCGACTGCGGGACCGGCGGGGTCCACATCTCTGTGCCTGGCATCTGGCTTGTGATCTTCGCCATCTCTTCTGCTGAGCCACTCATCTGTGAAGTAAGGCCGGGGTTAAACAATTCGCTTCACTCTTTCGGAACTAGGGAGCCGGTACTACGGGGTTGCGCTACGTGCTTGCCTTTTCAATATTCTCCACCGAGTCCGACGCCCCCGGCGCTTCCGATATTGCTACATCCGTGCCCTCTTGTGGGGCCTGTTCATCCTTTTTAGATGCCTTGCCGCCGGTTTTTGCCTTCGTGCCGGATGTCTTCTTAGCGGTCTTTCGGCCCGTCGGCTTTGAGCCATTCGTCTTCGACTGAGCTATCTCTATCGCCCTGTCGATCGCCTTCCTCCGCTTCAGGACCGACACCACTGCCAGCCTGTTCGCCTCCGGGTCGGTCTCATGACCGTGCCCGTCGTGCTGCCTGTCGTTCCAGGCCTCCAGCTCCGTCTCGACCTCCTCATCGGTCGGCTCGATGCCCTCCGCCTCGGCCAGCCGGTCCATCACCAGCGTGCGCTTCACCCTGTTCTCGGCGGTCTGCTTCGCGTCCTCCACCATCTCCTCGGTGGACTTACCGGTCTGCGCAGCGTACTGCTCGAACGAGATGTTGTAGCGCGCGAGCGCGGTCTGCTGGTCCCGCAAAACGTGCTCCGCCTCGTGGTCGATCATCAGCGGAGCAAGCTCAAATGTTGAGCGCTCCACCAGCGCATCAACAACCTTCTCTTCGAGCGATTCTCGCAAAGCCTGCTCTGAACGCGCTTCGAGGTTTTCGCGAATGCGGCTGCGAAGGTCTGCAACGGTGTTAATGCCTTCGCCCAGTCCTTTCACCAACTCGTCACTGAGTTCCGGGAGGTTCTTTTCACGGATCCGTGACACGGAAACGGAGAATTCAGCCGTCTTGCCGGCCAGCTCCTCGCGGGCGAAATCATCGGCGATATCGACTGAAAACTCCTTGGAACCGTTCAGTTCGATTCCAACCAGCCCGGCCGAGAAGCCGGGAACAGGGTTCGGGTTGTCATCGGCCGCAAGGTACTCGGAGTCCTTCTGCTCGATGAAGGTGTTGCCGTCGGCCTTGCCAGTCACGCTGAAGGTGATCAGGTCGCCGGCTTTGACGGCGCGTTCGACGTCGTCCCAGCTGGCGTTCGCCTCGACAAGGCTCTGGACAGACTCTTCGACCTGCTCGTCCGTCACCTCTTCAGCCGTGCCTTCGAAACGAATGTCAGAGTAGTCGCCGAGTGTCGCTTCAGGCTGCAGAGGCAAGGTGGCGTCGATCTTGACGACCGGATCGCGGTCGGTGATAGAGACTCGCGGCGTCGCCGAAGTGTCGATGCCTTCCTGCTCGACCGCGCCGTTGACGGCCGCTGGGACCAGCGACTCCATCGCTTCTTCGAGCAGGTATTCGCGGCCGACGAAGCGCTCTACGACCGAGCGAGGCGCTTTGCCCTTGCGGAAACCGGGGACGTTTACTCGTGATGCGACGCGCTGATGGGCTCTGTTGAGGTGCTGTTCCAGGAGCTGGTCGTCCACTTCGATGTGGAGGACCGTCTGCCGGTCTTTGGTTTCCCCATGAGTAACCTTCAAGCGATCAACTCCAGGCCGAGACGCGCCGTTTTGCAGGCGCGGCCCTATCAGGCGGCAAGTTCAGAAAGCGCTCGGGATGAGCGTGCCAAATCATTCTAGCTCAATGCAACCTGTAAGCGGTCTGGACGGCACACGATGAGGCTTAGTAACGCGATCCGCATGGCTACTCATCGTCCGTAATAACCGCAATATGCAGTTCAGCCAGCTGCTCTTCGCTCACCGCTGAAGGCGCCTCGAACATCGGGTCGGAAGCCGACTGCGTCTTCGGGAAGGCGATGACTTCGCGTATCGAGGTCTCGCCGCCGATCAGCGCGACGAGCCGGTCGAGGCCGAGGCCCATGCCGCCGTGCGGGGGCGCGCCGTACTCGAACGCCCTGAGGAGGTGGCCGAATCGGTCGCTGATCTCGTCTTCCGTGTAGCCGATGACGTTGAAGACGCGCAGCTGGAGCTTGGGGTCGTGGATGCGGATGGAACCGCTGCCCAGTTCCCAGCCGTTGCAGACCAGGTCGAAAAGGTCGGCATGCACGGCGCCGGGGTCCGACTCCAGCAAGTCGATGTGCTCGGCCTTAGGTGAAGAGAAGACGTGGTGCGCAGGCGCCCAGCGCTTCCACTCCTCGTCCCACTCGAACAGGGGAAAGTCGGTCACCCAGGCGAAAGAGAACTCATCGGGATCTGCGACTTCGAGACGCGAGCCCATCTCTATCCTCAGCTCGCCGAGCACGCGGTTCACCATGTTCTCTGCGCCGGCGACGATCAGAATCAGGTCGCCCGGCTTTGCGCCTGTCTGCCGGGCGATGTCTCGGATGATGTCGATCGACATGAACCGGTTCAGCGGCCCGCGCGCCTGCTCTTGGGTCATCGTCTCGATTGATTCGGCCGATTCGTCGATGGCGATGAACACCAGTCCCTGCGCGCCGTGACGCTTGGCGGTCTCGATCAGCTCGTCGGTCTGGCGCCTGCCGTAATCGGCGCAGCCGAGAGCGGCGAAACCGCGGATTGCG